>DJVN01000039.1:0-8024 GCA_002441205.1 Syntrophaceae bacterium UBA6255
AACGAAAAAGTCAGCAATCTGATTGTCTGTGGAAGCGGCCAGTTTGGATAGTCTTCGGACGGTTATTGCCTGAAGAAGTTTCAAAACGGCAAATACAATAATTAAAGCGGACAGAGCGATCAGCCAGTCCTGCAATTTATTGCCGAAGTAAAATTCCTGTAACAGATTCATCGTTTTCTCCTGAAGTTAATTTTTTTCATTATGCATATATAACCTGAATCGTTTTATTGAACAACCGTCGGGGTTGATACGTTGTTTTTGTTTCTTAACGCGATGTTGATCTCGCTCATTAGCTGGGTAATTTCATTTTGACCTCGAAGGTAAAACAGCGCATCGCTGGATGCATTCATGCCAACGCGGACGGTAAAAATATTTTCGTCGTTCAGACGAAAAACATCTTCATCCGTTTCATCATCCCCGACAAAAAAACCTTTCCGGCATCCGGATTTTTCCATTAAAACTCTGAGGGCAATGCCTTTGTCCGGCGCGCCTGCCGGAAGAAGATTTTCAATAAACTGCCCTCCGATTCGCCGGGGCTGAGGATTTAGCTGATTGATGGCCTCAAGAATCATTTTATGAGCGCCCTTAATATTACAGACGTGACGATAATGAATGGACAGGGTTACGCCTTTGTTCTCGATCATGATGCCCTTCCGATCATTACCGGGCAGTAGTTTGTCTAACTGAGATTGCCATTGATTGGCGATGATGGAAAATACTTGTTCCCGATCTTTCCAGCCGGGCAGTCCTTCGGCGCCGTGGTTTCCGATCAGATAACGGGGTGACAGGCCGAGATGATGCAACGCATCCGAACGGGAACGTCCTGTAATGACGGCAACAATCGCCTGTGCGTTGAGAGTGTTTAATTCCTGACGAATGGAACCGGGAATTCCTATCAAAGAAGGTTTGGGCACGATGGGAGCCAATGTGCCGTCAAGATCAAAAGCAAACAGGGTGGTCCTCTCGATAAAATCTCTCATTTTAGAAAACGCGGTTCTTCCAAAAATATATGACAATCGTTCTTTCATGCTCATGTTTCTATTCCAATTCTGGCGGCCAGTTTTTCTCTTTGACGTATTTTGGAGGCGTCAATAAGCATGCGTCCCGCCCATCGGTATACATTGAAATCACGCACCATGGATCGCATGCTGCGCATCCTCTCCCGTTGTTCAAAATCAGGCATGGTGAGAGCCTGAAAAAGGGCATCCGCCGTCTGTTCAATATGATAGGGATTTACGATCAGCGCTTCATAGAGTTCATGCGCCGCTCCGGTGAACTGACTGAGCACCAGCACGCCTCTTTCATCATCGCGGGACGCAATATATTCCTTGGCCACAAGATTCATTCCGTCATGCAAACTAGTGAGCATACAGACATCGGCGGCACGGTAGTAACGGTTGACATCTTCCGGTTCGTGATGTTCCACGCGCAGATAAACGGGCTGATAAGCGCCGCTGGCGAAGCGTTGATTGATATGCGTGACCAGGGATCGAACGCGAGATTCGAGAGCCTGATATTCTTCCAGTACAGAACGTGACGGTGCGGCAATTTGCACAAATGAAAATCGCCCGACCATTTCAGGATGATTTTCAAAAAGATTCTCGACGGCTCTTAATCGTTCGAGAATGCCTTTAGTGTAGTCCATCCGATCCACGCCCAAGCCGATTAAACAGTTGTCGTCGATCTTGAGTAATTTCCGGATTTCAGCGCGACATTCTGCAACCGAGGGTTGATTATCCTGCCAGGGCGGCGGCCATTGAATGGAAATGGGATATGCCTCTACCAGCGTCAGATTGCCGCCGTGCGAAATGGTTGACGAGGCGTGCTCGATTCTTGTTTCCAGATACCGGTCCACGGTTTCCAGAAAATTCTTACAATGAAAAGGTGTATGAAATCCGAGAATGGTGCTTCCCAGCATTGCCTGAAGGATTTCTTCTCTCCAGGGGCAAATACCGAAGGATTCCGGATTGGGCCATGGGATATGCCAGAAGGTGATGATCGTTGATTTGGGAAGCATTTTACGCAACATCCCGGGCAGCAATGCGAAGTGGTAATCCTGAACCAAAACAACAGGATCTTCTCTGTTTGCTTCCTTGACGACGGCATAGGCAAAACGCTGATTGATGTTTACATAATGTTTCCAGTCGCTTGTCCGGAAAATTGGACGGACATGGGCTATATGGCAAAGAGGCCATAACCCTTCATTGGCAAATCCATAATAATATCCTTTTTCCTCTTCCCGTGAAAGCCAGATACGCCGTAGGGTGTATTTAGGCTGGCCGGGAGGAATGCTAACGTGATCGTTTTTGTCTACAACTTCACGATCGGCCGTACCACCGCCGTGGGCAATCCATGTTCCTGAACAAGCCTTCATCACCGGTTCGACTGCTGTTACGAGACCACTGGCCGGACGCTGAATTTCAATACCTTCCTTCCCTTTCGTATGAATGTAAGGCTCACGATTGGAAACAACCAGTATTTGTTCTCCCGCTAATTGTTTGTAAAGAAGTTCCCTTAATTTATCAGGACTCCAGGAAATAGTAGCATCGTCGGCCAGTCGCTTTTCTGCGTCTATGGTTCGCAGCAGAGAGCGCAGGTCACCCATCAGAGGTTGTAATTCGGAATTAGCGGCTTTGGCAAAAGGTTTTACCAGACTTTCACCGCGCAAAAGGGATCGCACTCCACTCATCCATCCACGCCAGCTTAAATGAGCAACCAGCACGGTAATAAAGGATATGACAAGAAAGAGAATAACAAATAAAAATACAATATACTTGCGCGTATCTGCACTGCGTGACTCTATAAAACTCATGTCGTGAATAAGGAACAGATGCCCGGACGGTATTCCGGCGATAAGGACGGGTTTTACTGCGACATGAACCATTCCACTTGGCAGTTTAAGAACAGAAGGTTTTTCCGGTGCCTCTGCATTAGGAGGTGGGCAGGCCAGATCGCCGGGAAATTTTGGCGTCCTGTACAGCAATTTACCCTGACCGTCACAGAAGCCCATGGCAAAAAGCCTTTCATCTTGTATGACACGTCTCATCAGGGCATTCATTCTTGCTGTATTTCCTTGTTCCCAGAATTCGCTGAGTGTTTCGTGGGTCGTGTTGGCAATTAGCTGTGAACGTATATCAAGATCGCGTGTAAACCAATGCAGGGTAAGCTTGTCCACCAGAGGCAGTAATGCGAATGCCAGTATGGTCATTGCTACAACCAGAGGGATAATGAAACGTAAAGTAAGCCGTAAAGAACGAAAAGACTGTATTTTTTTTTCTGATTGAGGATTCATAAATATGTCCTCCTTTAAAATGCACTGTCCCAGCGCTTGCTCAGTCGAATGGCGGCATTGATTAACCCGACCATGCTGTACGTCTGAACAAAGTTTCCCCAAGGTTCCCCCGTGTGCGGATCAATATGTTCGGCAAGGAATCCATGATGATTGCGCTTGGAAAGAAGATTTGTAAACAGATCACGGGCTTCGTTAATGCGGTTCAGGGCGGCTAACGCATAGAGGTACCAACAAGTACAGACAACAAAAGCATTTTCTGGAATGCCAAAATCATCGGTTTCTACATATCGAAAAATGTAATTGCCACGTTTGAGTTCCCGTTCAATAGCCATGACCGTTTTTACGAAGCGCGGATCATCTGCGGGTAGAAATCCTATGTCATGAATAAGCAAAAGAGTTGCATCGAGAGAATCTCCTTCAAAGATCCCTGCAAAGGCCTGTTGTTTTTCACTCCATGCCCTCGCACAGATTGTTGTATGTATTTGATCAGCCTTGTTCCGCCAGTAAACAGAGCGTTCCATTAATTGTAGTTGAGCAGCAATTTTGGACAGGCGGTCGCAAGCTGCCCAGCACATCATGCTGGAAAACGTATGAATGTGAAATGTATTTCTTGTCTCCCATGGTCCAGAATCCGGCTGATTATGCACGTCATAAGCCGTTTCTCCTAAGCTTTCCAATCGTGCAAATAGTGCATGGACTCCTCTGTGAGCGAGACGTTTATCAAAGAATACATGAGTCACTGCAAGAATTGCAGAACCGTAAGCATCATGTTGGATTTGGTCACAGGCCTGATTACCAATCCTGACCGGTCCCATTCCGCGGTATCCTGTAAGACTGGCCACTTCCCGTTCGGTGAGACGGGCTTTGCCGTCTATGCCGTAAACCGGCTGTATATGTCCATTAGGAGCCCCTGCTACCAAATTGATCAAATAGCTTAGATATCGTTCCATGGTGTTGGTTGTGCTGAGACGATTTAGTGCGTTGACGACAAAATAAGAATCTCTTAACCAGCAGTACCGGTAATCCCAGTTTCGCCCAGAATACGGCGCCTCGGGAATAGATGTTGTGAGTGCCGCGATAATAGCGCCGGTATCCTCAAAAGTATTCAGCTTCAGTGTGATCGCCGCACGAATGACTTCATCCTGCCACTCATAAGGAATGGAGAGATCACGAACCCAGTCATGCCAATTGGCAATAGTTTCTTCCAGAAAACGGCGGGAAAGTTCACCGATGGCGTCCGGAATCGTTTCATCGGGTCCTAAGATGAGCGTGGCAGAGTCTTCAAGAAAAAATGGTGTTTCTTCCAGCACTGCCGTCACGGATATGTCAGTCGTCAATCGCAAGACCCAGGAAGGCGCTACATAGCGTATATGATGACTTCCGTGGGTAATCGTGCAACGATGACTGCCGTATTCATACATGGGCCGAACACGTAAACAAATACGAGGAGTGCCATGAATTTGACGAATTTTTCGTATCAGCATGATAGGCATGAACATCCGGCCGTGTTGAAAAAATCTCGGCGCAAAATCCGTGACTTCAATGGCAGCACCATGTTTGTCTGTCATACGGGTTACAAGAACGGCTGTGTTTGCTAGGTAAACCTGTTCGCTGCTCACTTTATCCAACAGGTCGATTGAACAGTATCCAAAACCTTCGCCATCGGCGTGTTCGCTGAGCAGAGAGCAGAAGACAGGATCACCATCGAACCGGGGTAAACAAAACCACACAACTTCAGCGTCTTTATCTATCAAAGCGCCTACGTTGCAGTTGCCAATCAAACCAAGTTCAAGCGAGTTTTTCATAAAATATCTCCGCAATGATTAAGAAACAGTGTTGATGATCATCGTATTCAATCATGGCTGTTGTTTTATCCTATAGGGTTAATATAATTTTTGATGTTCCAATTCTCCCCAGATAAGCGCTGCCGCTCCCAAAATTGCACTTTTGCCTGTTTTCATGCCGGATAGCATCAGCTTTACGGTTCCTTTATACGCTGTAAACAAAAAATCTTCCATATACCGCCGAGTCGGTTTCAGCAGGAGGTCTCCGGATTTGGCCATTCCGCCCACAATAAAAATTGCTTCGGGGCTCGTGTGAGCTACCGCATCAGCCAATTTCATTCCCAGAATTCGTGCGGTGCGATCAAACGCTTCCAGTGAAAGAATGTCGCCCGCCTTCGCCCACTCATGTATTTTTTCCGCCGTTATTTCATGGCGACTCATAACTTTTAAGGGGCTCGGTTCTTGTCTTTCGGTAAGCAAAGTTAACGCCGTCTTGATAAGACCTGTGGCCGATACATACGTTTCCAGACATCCTTTTTTGCCGCATCTGCATGGCCTTCCTTCCGGGTCAACGGTAGAGTGTCCTATTTCTCCCGCAAAACCACTGTATCCGTAGAGAACCCGACCATCCACCACGATACTGCTACCGAGACCGGTGCCTACAGTAATCACCAAAAAATGTTTCATCCCGCGGGCATTGCCAAAAAGCATTTCTCCAATTGCCGCAATATTTGCATCGTTGGTGATCGCCACAGGTAAATCATAGTATCTCCGGATCAATCCCTTGAAATCAACAATTTTCCCCCAGTTCAAATTAACAGCTTTTTCGACTGTTCCGCGATAATAATTGGCGTTGGGCGCACCGATTCCAATGCCGCGCAACTGATGGGATGGTGGCAAATCCAGCCGGAGGTCCTCAATATGCCGGTGCAGCCGTGATACAAATTCTTCCACGCCATCGCTCGCGTTTGTTTCCATAGCCGCCTCGGCAATGATCATGCCTTCGCGATCTACAAAACCAAATGCTGTATTTGTTCCGCCAATGTCGATTCCTAAAACGATATCCATATTCGACATGCCGTGCTCCTTTTGTCTTCAACTTTCGAAACGGATATTTATCTTTATCAACAGTTTATCATGATACTGAAATATTCGTGCCGTTTATTTTGTTATTTTTTCGTTTAAAATAAAAACACTTTCGTGATTCTAAATGTCCACGGTTTATTATTTTTCAAGACAGTCCTAAAATATTCACCATATTTTTTCACAAACTCATAATGTGTCCCGCATTGCAGTGAGGTTAAATTCATTTTTCAATTCATTACAAAATTGATTCAGAACAGAATATGTCAATATTAAGAATACGGGCTATTTACAGATTCGCTTTTTTAAATAATCGTCTTGTGATTTAGGAACTATTTTTTTCCATTTGGCATTATCATTGGAACGCTGCAATAGTATATTGCCTGATGCATCATAACAAATGATGGATGTTAAACGTGAAAAATTTTTACGACAATCTATTTCATGTAAGGTTAAATCATATGCCAGACTCTCTAATTGTTCCCTTGTATATAGTCCGCTTTTTACAAGTTTTTGAATATCTCTTTCCTTGTGCGCGTCAGAATATTTCAGTTTCCGCCAGACTTGAACAACATTTCTTGTTTTGTGTTTTATGCTATTCGTGTCGTATGAATAAACAGATCCCTGAATAATTCTTCCATATTGGGTCCAATTATTTTTTTGATGAATTGCCGGTTGTATGGATGGTTTGTTCTCGGTCGCGCAGATTTTTTTAAGTAATATTTCTCCCACGCTATTAGTCGTAATACGTTCCCAGGCACTATTGATAATATCTTGATTTATAATTATTCCTTTATGGTCATAATATAGTATCTTTTTCACTTTATGTAATTTTTTTATACAGTCGATTTCTAGCATGGATATACTGTAATCATAATTCTGATATTTTACGGCTTCTTCTGATTTATACTTTTTCATGCTTTCAATTTTTTGTTTTCTTTCGTCATCCGTGATCGTTTTGTAACTCCAAACCGATTTAATATTAGATGATTTATTGCTATGTGCAATACTGTAATAATAAACACTTCCCCCCTGGCTCTTTGCATAATATTCCCAGGTTTTATTGCCTGCTGGTTCCGAGAAACAGGGAGGGGAAAACAAACAAACAGATAAAAATAAAACTTGGAACAGTATAAACTTAACGAAACCAATTTTTTGCATTATCCAAGCTCATCAAAACTAACATCTTAGGTTATTTCTTGATAAAGTTAATAGACAGGGATATTTTTTTTAAACATGTCTATGATGATATTTTCCATCGAATACAGGCCTTTGGGAGCATCTATCAGCCACTTGGCGGCAAAAATCGCACCCTGACCAAAAGCTGCTCTGCTGATACTTTGATGAACAAGTCTAATGGTTTGATTCGGCAATCCGAAGATGATTTCATGATTGCCGACAATACCTCCAACGCGGATCGAATTAACATGCCTGTCTTTTTCCAGACCTAACGCCTGGGCTATTTTTACAGCAGTTCCTGATTCTTCCTTTTTGTTTCGAAAGTGCTCTTCCACGATTTCAATATCGGCGTGCGGAGCAATATTTTGAAGTATCTGTGATGCAACTAACAGAAAATTTATACCCAGAGTTATGTTTGGTGAATAAAGTACGGCTGTTCTTCCCGCCAGCTTTTTTAGCTCGTCCAACTCTTCTTCCTTGTATTTAGAAATCGCAGAAATAATTTTCGTTCCGAATTCAGCGGCTGGAGCATAGCTTTTATGCCCCTTGGCACTTGAAAAATCAACGATGATGTCGACAGGATGGTTTTGAAAAAAAACAGACGACACCTCGCTAACCGAAAAGATGGGAGTGCCAGTTGCTTCATAGCCTAAAAGATGTGTGGCGTATTTATGATTTTCTTTGTG
>DJVN01000039.1:8192-11306 GCA_002441205.1 Syntrophaceae bacterium UBA6255
GACACTCATCAGCAACTCTCCAGACGCATAAGGTGTCTGCGTTTTTGAACGTCCACTAAAAAACCGCCATCTGATTAACATCATCAGATGGCGGCCCGACCATCAACACAACTCTCCATAAGTTATTTTAATCTTATGGACCCATTTTTTCTTTTGCTCACATATATTTTTATAAAAGGCGTTAATGAAATTTGACTTTTATGTATCATGCCGATTTATAAAATGCAAGCACGATACTGTTTTTTAAAATTAACAATAAAACGATCCCTTGAATGCTTGAAGTATTTTATGGTTTGGTGAATTTAATTTTTGTTACTTTCAACGCCACTAATTTACCCTTCTTCCCCCTGTAGTCTATTTTTATGAAATCATTTACGCAGATATTTTCAGCAGGTTCATCAAGTGTAAACTCCATGATTTCCAAATCGCCCTTTACGATACGTTCAATTTTAATGGATTCATCAGAAATCTTTATGACCTTACCCATCGCATGCATGGTGGCCGTTTTAACAAAAAAAGTTTTTGTTTGACCGGATTTATCTTGATGAACTGATTTGTCAGCCGCCAGGGATAAAGTCGGTACAATCAGAAAAAAGCCGATTAAGATGCACAGTGTTTTTTCCATTATAAGTCTCCGTTAAGAAATCGATCGAATTTCTACATGGAAGGAAGGCATCCTTTATTTGCCGAAGACGGGGTGTCGCTTGGCGGCCAGATTGACTATGCGGCTGCCCATTTCTCCATAGGAGTAACCGACTTTGGCGGCAGCGCTTGTCATAGACGTATACGGGTTTATGTCTGGATTCGGATTAACATCAATGACATAAAAGACGCCATTGTGATACCTGACATCAATACGTCCGTAGTCCCGGCAACCGGTGACCCGATAGGTGGCGAGCACGATTTGCTCGAGTACAGATTGTACCGGTGTCTCCAGTTCAACAGGCACACGCATATCAATATTCTCATAGAGACGTGATCCGGCAACGTACTTGGCTTCGTAAGTAAAGAGACGATCGCGAAGATTCGTCAATGTACCATAATCCATCTCGACGATAGGAAGCATAGCAATATTATGATTACCCCATACGGCGTTTAAAAATTCTCGCCCATTAATGAATTCCTCGACGAGCGCCGGTTGCTTATAGGTTTCCAGAACAAAGGTTATTCGATTTTCAAGTTCTGTAGGAGATGTAACGATTGATTCGGGAGAGATTCCGATGCTGCAGTGTTCATGAGCGGGTTTAACAATGGATGGAAAAATATTCCACTTGCCGGCATCCGGATTTTTGAAAACCTCCCAGGGCGGCGTGGGGATGTTCGCTTCGTTAAGGATGCGCTTGATTTCCGGTTTATCATGCGCCAGCGAAAGCGTGTCAGATGATGAACCGGTAAAAACAAAACCCATCTGTTCCATGACTGCTGCAACTTCTGGTTCGCTATGCGGGACCCCGGGAATTTCTTCACACCAGTTGAAGACAATGTAATTTTCAGGATTATAAGCGCTTAACCGGCCGGACAGATCATCGTCTTCGATGGCCACTATCTCAACAGGATGACCCAGCTCACTCAGAGCATTGCTGAGCGTCGTAACATCTTGTTCGCTTTCCAACAATTCTTCGGATGTCCATTCAGGATTCATATTGTGAAGCATAAGAATGGGCAAGTTATGTCGAAGGTTATCCATAAAGTTTTTGCCTCACTGCCCATTTGAAAGATTTTCATCTTTCGTTAAGCCCTTTTGGCGAAAAAGTTTTTCTGGAGAAGAACTATTTTTTATTTTTTTTAATATAACAAAAAAAGTTTGAAAATTTCAAGTGAAATGAAATTTATTTATCTAATGCATCTTCATTAAATTCAAATTTTGGATACGGGGAGACATACTTATTCTGACTAAAATAATTTAGGATAAGAATATTGTACGAATGAAGGCTGTAATCGAAATAATGACAAACAAGAGAGCATGCGTTCTATGTTACGTGCTTATCGGTTTCTTCTCAGTCAATACAAGCAGCACGCCAGATAGCGCAAAATAAGCCACTGCGATCATATAGTGGGTATGCGCATTAATCTTCCAGGGCAGATAAAGTTCACCGGTCGGCATGACCGAATGGATAAATCCGAAAAGTGTCAGCACGGCACAAACCACTGTGCACAGAGCCGCGAGTTTTGCTTTATGGTCGATCAAGAAAGCCAGCATACTGCCCCAGAGAAGTCCCGTAATGATAAAACCGTTACTAAGCGTCGTTAATGTTTGGTACATGGTTTGCAAACGCACAGGGAGTCTGTCCGGCGTGGCGCCCATCGCGCCCATAAACTGCCCCAGGATAATGAGCACCATGCTGGCAATAACCGGCAGGATACTCAAACTTACCGCCGGGGAATGTTTGGGCGGCGAATCATTATAGGCTTGCCGCATGATTTCAAAACCGATAAAGATAAAAATCGGCGCGATGACAGCCCGCGGAATAAGACTGACAAAAAGCGAAAGCAGTCCGGCCACCGAGCAGACACCGATCAGAATACCTGTCAGCAGTGTGTACCACCAGGTCGCGCCCATCTTTTTATAAGCAGGATGTCCGATATAGGGTGTGGTTTGCGCCACGCCCCCGAAGAAAGCCGCGATCAGTGAAGAAAACGCTTCGGTAAGCAGAATATCTCTTGTGCGGTAATCATCGCCGGCGAGACGCGCACTTTCCGTATTGTTGATGCCGCCGATGATCGTCAGAATGCCGAAGGGGATGGCGATGGTCAGATACTGAACACTGTGCGGTAGTGTTTTAAGAAATTCAACAGAAAAAACTGGCAGTGCAAAATGTATCTCCAAAGCCGGTGCCGTGAATTCCGGCAGATAACCGCCAAAACCTAAAGCGAAATGAATGCCTGTACCTAAAATGACGGCCATCAGAACACCGGGCAGGCGTCCCGGCAGTTGCATCCTGCTCATCAGCGCCGTAAAGATTAAGCCCAGCGCCACCATACCCACGATGGCCTCGCTGAACAGTTCGATCATCGGCAGAAAACCAAGAAGTAAAAGTCCGATTCCAGCCAGCGGTCCCAGAAGTCCCGCGGTGGGAATGATGCGCTGAACCCATCCGCCGAAAAAAGAAGTGA
>DJVN01000131.1 GCA_002441205.1 Syntrophaceae bacterium UBA6255
TGGAGGCGATCAGGGAGTTTGAGCCCGCCGGTTCTCAAAGGGAGGTGTTTGGGACTGTGGGGGCGAGCGGGAGGATCGTGGAGGTTATCGAGAGGTTGTGTGTTTGAGCACGAGTCATAGCCTTTCGGAAAGTGCGCCTGAATACCGATGGTGATATGCCGTATACCAGGTTTTGGGTCAATACTGCCTGGCATGAATGCCTGAACCAGGATGGGGATTTACCGGTAAGATACCACTGCTCCCGTTACCACAGGGGAATGACACGTTGGGGGTTACATACCCGGTAAGGTACCAATGCCCGGCGGAACAGATGCATGAACTGACATGATTTGATCCGGCAGGGTAGCAAACAGTGCGAGTATATTCTTGTAGAATATTTGTTTCGGAATGATCCAACCAGACCAGACTGGAAAGGCATATCCCATAATACAGCAGTTATACCAGCCAAATTCCTTTTTCATATATATCACCAACAATTAAGTCAAGGAAATCAATACGGGAATGGGCATCCATGGGAAAGAAAAAAATTTTCTTCATAACCGACACGCTCATGAGTTTTGTCAACCAGGATATTGAGATCCTCAAAGGCCGCTTTGATGTGCGGGTCATCGTCGTTTTTCACGAAGTCAAGAATAAACAAAATCCTGTCTCTGTTGTTTCGCTTCTTTATAAATTACTCAAAGGGATAATCTGGTCAGATATTATTTTCTGCTGGTTTGCAACCGATACCGCCTACGTGGCCCTTCGCATGGCACGGATTTTCCGGAAGAAATCAGTCGTGGTTATCGGGGGATACGAGGTCGCGAATGAACCTGGCTTAAATTATGGGGGCCTCGTTAAACCTCAAATGGCATCAAGGATACAATATATCCTCAATAATGTGACCATTGTAGTTCCCGTATCAGAATTTACAAAAAATGAGATATTACAGATATCAGGCCCAAGTGATGTGCAATTGGTTTATAATTCAATAGATACTGAAAAATATACGCCTCTCGGCGAAAAAGAGAATATTGTAATCACGGTTTGCTATATCTCTAAAAGAAACGTAGCGATCAAGGGATTGATAACGTTTGTCAACACCGCAAAGTTACTCCCGAACGTAGATTTTTTCATAATTGGAAAAGATGTTGATGAATCAGCTGAACAGCTAAAAGATATTTCACCGCCCAATCTTTCATTTATCACGAACATTCCAGAAGATACACTATTACGATGGTATAGAAAGGCGAAGGTGTATTGTCAATTGTCTTATCGCGAATCCTTCGGTGTCGCCCTTGCCGAGGCGATGGCGTGTGGCTGCATCCCTGTCATCACCGACAAGGGGGCGATGCACGAAATTACCGGGGATATCGGCTACCAGGTTCCGTACGGGGATGCCGATGCGACGGCTGAAGTTATCAGGAAAGCGCTGGCGTCGCACGATGGAGACAGGGCGAGGGAGAGGATCGTTGAGAATTTCAGCTCGGAAAAGAGAGAGAGGGAACTGGTTGATGTGATTGAAGAATTGTGACCAGGAATCATCGGATTCATATGAGATTTTTTGTGTCTTTCCCGGCCAATTCATCCAGAATCCCTGATTTTTGAATGATACTTTTCCATGTGAACTGTCTGGCGAGTTCTCTGTTATTTTTGCTCATCCTGTCTGCTATTTCTGGATTGTTCCTGAGATAGGTGATTTTTTCTGCCAGGTCTTTTGGATTTCGTGATTCATATGTCAGGCAGTTGGTGCCTTCTACAAGGAATTGTTCCCGGCCGATACTTTCTGCAACAATTATTGGTTTTCCCAGTGCCAGGTATTCTTTGGTCTTTCTTGAAGAAAAAAAGCCTTTTATTTTTGAATGCGAATCATTTTCATCATAAGGGATTATGCAAGCATCTGCGGTATTTAATAACGCATATGCGTCCATTTGGTTTAATCTCCCTGAAAATATGATTTTTGGGTTGAATAAATATTTGCCTGTAATCTCTTCGGATTTGTATCCCGCTCCAATGATTAATGCAATGGAATCTTCCATGAGTTCTACAGCGCCACAGATATCGTCAATATTCATGAATTGTTCCCAGTTGCCGATAAAACCAACAATGTATTTGCTACCAGGCAGGGCGATTGGAGGCACGCGGTTTTTTGCTTCATCAATCAGATCAATATCGACACCATTCTGCAAAAGCAGGCATTTGTGTTGATGCTTGGGAATCTGTGAGAGGATCCCTTCACTTACAGCAAGAATTCTGTCGGAAAGATTCAGGATAATCGTGTCGCAGATCTTGACTAACGCAGCAAGGCCTTCTTCATTCAGCTGGAGCAACTCAAGGTTGTATCTGCCATGAAAATCATAGAATGTCTTCACCTTCTGCATTTTACAGAACGGGAAGAGGAATACTGTATCAAATCCACGAAGAAGAACAGATGTGATCTTTTTTTGATGAATGAATTTCACAACTTCGATCGTCATCCAAATTCTTGACAGGATCCATTTCAAAATCCTGATCGACCTGAATCTTACCGTAGACGGACTCCATGGGCGAAGAAGGAAGACATTCTCCTCGTTAAAGGGCTGTTCTCCTTCCTTCATCATCAGATAGGTATCCGGGAAATGGTTCCGGATCTCTTTATGGAGCGCAATTGCTCGTGTCGCCTGGGCTCCCCTGTCCTCCGGTGAATACCCCATTAACAGGATGAGAATTCTCGGGGGTGCTGACCTGTTCACGTTCATCACGATTGTTAAAATGTTTTCAGGACTGAGATTTGGACCTCATATTTGATGAATGCGTGGATTTGATATTTATGCCGGATTTCTCCTGTTCAATGATATCGGCATCGCCTTATATCGTATAGGTAAATCCCACACGGTAAATATTCGCTTATAGCCAGTTGTCTTTACATCCCGGACTTCCTGGATATATTCCGCGCATGAGAATAGGATATTCCGTCTCTCTTCATCAGATGTATGGCTGTCTTTGTATCGCTGAACTGTAAAAAGAAGTATGGATATGACCAGGATTTTGTATTATTACGTTTTCGCTGCAGCTTCCACAGATGCGATACCAGAGAACGCGGGATTCGGTGTGAATAGTATAATGAGGGACATTCCACATCCCGGTCAAAGTAGAAAGGGTTGTTATCCCGAACTAATGATATTTAGCCGTACGTCCGTAAGAGATATGTTCAAACGGGATAAACGGAATATA
>DJVN01000235.1 GCA_002441205.1 Syntrophaceae bacterium UBA6255
CAGGGAGCGTCCGGGACGGGCAAAACCATGCTGGCCAGGGCGCTGGCGCATCATTTTAACAGGCAGATAATTACCGTCAACTTGGGCAACACACATTATCACTGGCAGTTGGAACATCTGATGGTCCAGGCTTTCCGGGAAGCATCCCTGCTCAATGGTTTTGTTTTCTTCGATGAAGCCGACGACATTTTTAAGGAAGGTTCCTATCTGGCCCGGTCGCTCCTCGTTCAGATTGAAAAGGCACGCTGCGTCATAATTTTTGCAACCAATAAAGCAGGACAGATCGATCCCGCCATGGAAAGAAGGCTTTCTTTGAAAATTCATTTTCCCCTGCCTGATGCCAAACAGCGCCTGAAAATCTGGCGAGCGCTTATTCCCGATTTTATTGCTCTTTCTCCGGATGTTGATTTGAATTCACTGAATGACCGTTATCCTTTCAGCGGCGGCCTCATCAAGAACACCATCTTTCTAGCTGCCAATTCGGCGGAAACGGATGGCAGCGGCAATCATGTCATAACAAGGCATCTACTGGAACAGGCGGCGGATTTGCAGACAAAGTGCATGAATGAAAATAACAAATTCTGCAAAATATACAGACCTGTAAATAAGATAGACAACCTGCCTTTAACCGTCAGGCAATGCACAGAACTAAAAAACATTGCCAAAGCTTTTCAATTTTCATGGAAAAACGAAACGGGGATCAACATTCTGATCAGCGGGGCAAATATCGAGACCGGCATATCCGCAGCCGAGGCACTTGCCGCCGAATGCGGCATGAAGGTCAAATCCTTCAAATACAATGAAATGGATACCTTCAGCAAAGACAATGAAATAATGGATATGGTTTCTCAGGAAAAGATCAAGCTGGTTGATTACGCATTCTGTCGGACAACCGAAGAAGCCCATTTACTGCTGATCATTGACTACAACGGAACCATACAATGGACTGACACTGGCAATCAAAACGACATGGGCGTCAGCTTATCCGTAAGGACCTCTGTGGCGGCGTTTCTAAATAATCTGCATGGGTATCAGGGCATTTGCTGTCTGGTCATGCATGAATGTCCGCAAGCTCATATCCCCCTGGAGTTTCATGCTCATTTAAAGCTGGACCATCCGCCGGAAGAAAGGCAGATGCAGCACTGGGAAAATCATCTGGCGCCGGGCACCTTTCATGACAGAGATCTTATTGCGCTTGTTGAACAGCATCCCATGCACATAGCAGAAATAGACGCGATCATCCATCGGGCTTCCATCCAGTCGATTATCGAAGGAAAGACCTCTCAACTTTCCCTGGAAATAGTGAAGACGGTCATTGCGCAGTATTGTGGCAAAACAAATATACCTTTGTTGTTTGGCAAATCATGAAAGATGTCAAAGTTGAGGAGGTTAATTAATGGAATTGTTGAATCGTTATAATGCGTTAAAGTTGAAGATTAAGGTTCGTAAGGAACCGTTTGATCGTTTTATTGCCTTGCTGGAGAACGAAACCACATGGCTTACCTCACCGGCGAGCACAAGATTTCATCTATCTGAAGAACAGGGACTACTGAAACATAGTGTTGGGGTCGCAGAAATGCTTTTGCGTTTTCGTGAATTTCTTGCACCAGCCATGTCGGAAGAAAGCTGCGTCATTGTCGGTCTGTTTCATGACGCAGGGAAGCTCGGAATGCCGGGCAAACCGCTATATTTGCCAAATGACAATGAATGGATGGTAAAAAACAGAGGAATACGTTATAAGATCAACACAAACGTTGTGGCCATGGGATTAGCTGTAAGAAGCATTTTTCTCGTATCACAATACATTCCTCTTTCTGAGGCTGAAGCCCAAGCCATAACCTATCACGACGGACAATACATTGATGATAATAAGACTATCGCTCACAAGGAAGAGCCATTAACTTTGCTCCTGCATTGGGCAGATTACTGGACAGCGCATATTTATGAAGAAGGAAGAGATAAGCAAATAAGTTGATCATTTATATGTATGAAAAAACTTTTTGAGGTGGGATGCATGACAGAAAACATAACAGAATATTTTGATGAACTTAATAACCAATTAATACAGCTTGAAAGAAAATATAATCCCCAAAAGACTAATCTTCACTTTGAGGATGAGGTTATTCCTAACGTAGATGATCAATTATTTTATGAGCTTCTGAATTTATCACGAAAAGCCATAGAGATAATCAAAGATGAACCAGATCGTTATTCAAACAGAACCCCTTATGCTCGAGGACTGTTCGATTTTTGGTACGAATATTTTATAATGGTCAGCTCTGCATCAATAAGGGTGAAGAAATCGGCAAATTCCGATAACTTTTCCAAAGAGACAATATACAGTATTATTCAAAACCTGATTGACATAAGCGAACTCTCGATAATTGTTTCGGGAGACTTATATTTCAGAAACCGTGAGGCGTTGGGCAATACACTTCTCGCATTTTACAGCGATGACCTCATCAATATGGTCAAAAAGAAAAAAGCAACAATCAAATCAAAGAATGTAAGAGGTTTTGTTGACGAGACAGCAAAAGCCGTTGAGAGGAGGAGAAAGGTGAAAGCTAACATCAACAAGGAAGACATCGATGAAGCTGTGGCAGATGTTTGTATCCAGATAATCAAGGAACCGCTCAGTTATTTTTCTGAGGCAGATATTCAACAATTGCTTGTTGAAGAACTGCGAAAAATTGAAACCATCAGTAAGCTATACCCAACATCTGTGAGAAAAGGGAAGGATTCGAAAGGCACCTTCAGTACATCATTACTGCACCGTGAATATGGTGGCGGCGGGGGTACTCGAATTGATGCGGTGATCTTTGATCCTGATGATGTAAAAAAAATCAATGATCCGAAATTGAAAACAAATAAGAAATATCTTGATTCTGTGTATGCTTTTGAATTAGGAACGAAAAAGACATCAGATGCATTTAAGCACGTCAAGAATGATCTTGGCAAATTGAGCAAATGCGTCAAGAAAAAAAATGGAGCAGGGTATCTCATTCATTTCTATAAGGACAATACGCAGGCGCGAACGGGAACAAATCGAAGGAAAAACACTGAAGAAAAGATTGAAAGGGTGTTCAAACAAGCCTTCAATGACATCGATATGATATCAAAGCAGGCCATAGGGACAGAACAGATCAACAAATATGCAAATGTAAAGATCCTGGCAATTCTTTTGAGAACGTATCGGGATCAAAAGAAAATGCGAGGCAAGTGCAGGATTTTCAACGGACAGAAATGGATGCCGACAAACATCAGCAGAGATGATTTACTTCGGAAGTCAATTCTAAAACAATTAGCATGATGACGAAAATTACCCCAATGCAATAATCCTAAAAAGCTAAGTCCGGATACAATTATTGGGATATGATGCAAGATTACAAAGCAAACTTAAACCAGCGATACTGGAATTATCAGAAATTTCAGTTTTCGAAGGAGCATAATTTCTTTGAGCGACCGCATAGCCAAGATGGACGCCCTCCTGTTTTTATTAGAAACGAAGCGTGGCGAAACGTTATCATCAATCCTGTTGCAGACCGGCAGGAAACTAATAGATTGCTTGCTCTGATACCTAAAGGTGAAAGACATAAATGGTTTGGCAGTATGAACAGTTCGCAAGCGCTGGCGCAAAGTGTGTTTGGCAATTTGCTAATATACAACTCATTGCATTGTCTGTCTGACCTGAAGGATGATGCAGGAATGCCATTGCTCGGTAAAGCACAAATTTCACCAGATAATTTTGAGATGGAGAAAAAAATTGGCTATCTTGGAGAGCCACGTCAAACAAGCCTTGATGGCTATATCTCCGGTGAGTATCAAATAGCCATTGAGTGTAAGTTTACTGAGACAGAAGTAGGAACTTGTTCACGACCAAGATTAAAAACAAAAGATTCAAATTATGCGAATGATTACTGCGATGGCACTTATTCTGTGCAAAAAAGAAGAAATACACGTTGTTCATTAACTGAAAGAGGAATTCTATATTGGCGGTATATACCACAATTATTCAAGTGGACAATTGATTGCGACTTACGACCCTGTCCACTGAACAAAAACTATCAATTGGTCAGAAATATTTTGGCAGCAGGTGTAAAGTCTGATGGAATCGTATCAAGTAATAATGGACATGCGGTGCTAATTTATGATGAGAGAAATCCAGCCTTTCAAAATAATGGAGATGGTTCGATTGCTTACATTGAAGTACAAAAGGCCTTGCAAGAACCAACGATGTTACGAAAATGTAGTTGGCAGCGTATTATCCAGCATATAAAAGAAATGAATATTTTGTTCTGGTTAACAGAAAACCTTGATCTAAAGTATGGGCTCTAGTGCCGAAACAAACAGTTTCCGATTA
>DJVN01000086.1 GCA_002441205.1 Syntrophaceae bacterium UBA6255
GCATGATGGGAACGCCGCTTGTTTGTAAAATGGCAAAAATGCTTGCAAAACGAGACAGTGCTGCTTTTTTGAAGACTGGTCCCAAGATAGGCATTTCCAAAAACAAAGAATCTCTAAAAAACTTGCCGTTGCTTGTTTTGAAATAGTAACCCAAACCAAAAACAAGTGCTAATGTTACACCAAGAAACAAATACCAATATTGCGAAAGCAAAGAATATGATGTCATAGCAATTCTTGTTGGCCACGGCAGAGTTAAGCCTGCCCTGACAAATACATTTGCAAATGTCGGAATGACAAAAGTTAAAAGACCGATAAATGCACCGAATAACGCTACAAGAACAATTATCGGGTATCTCAACGCCGATTTAATATCAGATCTAACTTTTGCTTCATGCTCAATTATGTATATTAATCTTTCCAAAACAATTGGAACACTTCCGCTGATTTCGCCTGCTCTGATCATTTCACAGTAAAGATTATCAAATATTTTCGGGAATTTACGTAACGCGTCAGAAAGCGAGGAGCCCTGATTGATGTTTTTAATAATTTTAACAATCGCTTCTTTTAAGCCTTTGTTTTCCGTCTGGGCTTCCTGTATGGATAAAATCCTCAAGATCGGTATGCCGGCAACCAGCATGGAATGAAATTGCTTGGTGAAAAGAACCAAATCCCCGGGACTGACTTTATTTGATCCCAATAATAATCCAAGCAAGTCATTGCCGGATGACGTTTGTTCCTTAATTTGCGTGGGAATCAGTTGACGTGAAACCAGTATGGAATTTGCATTTTCCATCGATTCCGCTTCCAGTTTTCCGGAAACTTCTTTTCCCATTTGATTAATGGCCTTATATGTATAATAAAAGCTGGGCATGTCTGATCCTTGTCATGTTAAACGATTACTGCAGCAACCGCTTCTTCCAGTGTTGTAATTCCATTGATAACTTTTTGGGCGGCATCTTTTTGCAGAGTTTTTAATTTCCCCGCGGTTATTGCTGCCCTGGTAATTTCTGGGCTCGGTCTTTGCCCGACAATCATATCCTGAACCATTTCGTCAATAACTAAAACCTCAAAAACACCTGTTCTGCCCCTGTAACCGGTATTATTACATTGTGTACAACCTTTACCCCGATGAAAATTGGCTTTTGCCGCTTCCTGCTCCGCTATCCCGAAAGATTTAAGGGCTTTTACCGGCGGAGAATAAGGTTCTTTACAATAGGGACAAACGGTACGCACCAATCGCTGGGCAAACGAAACCATTAAAACGGACGCAATAAGAAAAGGCTCAATACCCATGTCAATAAAACGGGTTATCGCTCCTGCGGCATCATTCGTATGAACGGTGCTTAATAGACGGTGTCCGGTTTGTGCCGCTTGTACTGCCACGGCGGCGGTTTCCGCGTCTCTAATCTCACCAAGCATGATGACATCAGGATCCTGACGAAGGATGGACCTCAAACCGCTGGCAAAGGTCATGCCCGCTTTGGTATTTAACTGCACCTGACGGATATCATTGACTCTGTATTCAACGGGATCCTCCAGCGTAATGATATTAATATCAGGAGTATTTATGGAATTTAAGATAGCATATAAACTGGTGCTTTTGCCGCTTCCCGTCGGTCCTGTGCTTAAAATCATTCCATACGGTTTAACGCACATACTTTCGATTCTTGCCATATCCTGCTCATCCATACCCAGTTTATCCAACGTATAAATCCCGGCGCTCATATCCAGAAGACGCATGACAATATTTTCCCCGTGAATTGTCGGAATCGAAGAAACTCTGACATTGATTTCCTTGTTTTCCGTTTTGAGGGTAAACCTTCCATCCTGAGGAATCCGGGAAACCGTGATATCCATATTAGCGATAATCTTGATACGGGCAATAACCGATAAAAAAATGGATTTGGGAGGAGACGGCATTTCAATGAGTTTGCCGTCAATACGAAAACGTAATTGCACGGTGTTATGCTGAGGGCTGATATGAATATCACTAGCCTTGCTGCGAACCGCCTGGGCAAATATGGAGTTCGTCAGACGAACGACCAGCGCTTCTCCCGCCTGATCTTGTAATGATGTGATATGCACGGATTCCTGAATATCCGTTTCTTCTTCGGATTTGGATTCGATTTCCATATTTTCCATCAAATCGCCCAAATCCGATTGTGCGCCATACATGCTGTTGATGAGCTGATTGATTTCCATTTCGGAACAAATAACCGGCTCAACTTCTAAATTGGTTAATTTTTCAATGTGATCGAGAATTTTTATATCCAGAGGATCTGCAATGCCGACTTCCAGTAAATTGCCCTGTATCTTTAAAGGAACGATCTGATTTTTCTGCGCGACATCAACCGGTATGTACCGGATGATGTCAAAATCCAGAGGATATTCGTAAACCTGATATTTTTTTATATTTAATTGCTGACTCAATAAATCTATTATTTGCTTTTCTTTAACGATGCCCTGCCGGATTAAATACTGGCCAAATCGTAAATTGGTCTTCTTCTGTTCGTTTAAAACTCTTGCCAGCATCTCTTCAGTTAAAATACCTTTAGTGACCAGTATTTCACCCAGACGTTTTCTTGTTCTCATTGATCCTCCACTACAAAATCAATATTGCAGAAGGTGACGGTTGAAAAATATATCATCCGTATCCCATTGCGATATCATTCTCGCTCTTGCAGCAATTTCCGGCGGCAGATTGCCTTTCGCTTCTTCTGCTGAATGATTATCTCTGAATTTTTTATCAATCACAACCGCAAATTCAAAACCTTTCTTCCTGTTCCAATAAGAAAGAAATGCCAACGGGGGCAGTTTTGAATTTTCGGGATTGTTGCGAAAGTTATTATATATCTTTTCCAGATCTTTTCCACTTTCCAATGCAATAACGATATCGTTATGTTTTACGGGATGATTATCGGCAGGAATCGACGGAAGTGATATTGTGGTCCCTTCCGTAATCATATTTTCATTATGAATGTGTGGATTTGCCGCAATAACTTTTCCGGATATGTGATGTCCATTATCACCATAGATATTAAACAATGTCCACCACAACGTTCTTCTTTTGGTCATTGATATGCTCCCCATATAATCCGGCATTGTAATATTTGGAGATAGATTGACGACCGGAACGTCAGCATCAGAAGCGTTATCAGCCCTTACTATATCCTGACTATCTGATATTTTTGAGTCTGAGGCAATCAATTTGTGCTTTTTACCGGCATCTTCCGTAACATTCTGAAACGTAATTGCCCTTACAGAAAATCCCACAATAAAGATCAGGAAAAGAATAGCCAATCCCCATTCCAGCTTTCTGTACAAAGGTGGTTTTATCTCACGCACGCAACGTCTGACCATAAACCAGCCGGCTTTACTCTTGCCGCGAATGATCATCTTTAAAACCACCTGATGACACAAAAAGACTACTTTACGGGGATATCCTCTGGTCGCCAGATAAATCGCGAAAAAACCACCCCACCTGAACAAGGAAGGACTTTTTTCGAAATTTCTGGCTACGCTCAAGCGATAATCAATCATCGCTTTTGTTTGTCTGAAATTTAAGCGCCGAAGATATATTAAAAGATTAATTCTGTCGGCAAGATTTGCCTTTTTCCGGAGAATCGTCTGAAATTCTTTCTGCGCAAAAATGATGATCTGCAGGAGCTTAAATTTATTTGTTTCGTAATTCAGAAACTCCCTTAATATTTCCAGACAATCATCCGGTATTTTCTGGCCTTCATCAAGGATCAGAACAACGATCCTTTGTTTATCTACCCCCTTTTCAAAAAGCTTGTCCTTGATTCTTTCTTTTAAATGCCATTCACTTTGCGAACCTTCATCTAAATCGCCGATTCCCAGCATTAAAGCGCAGGTCTGCAGAAATTCCGTGGTGCTTTTAAATGCGGGATCAAGTAAAAGATGGGTTTCTATTTCCGATTCTTCGGAATCTTGCAAGGAAGAAGATAAATTCTGGATAAACTTGCGGCACAAGGTTGTTTTACCCGTGCCGATATCCCCGATGACCACATTGATGCCACGGCGCAGACGAACAGCAAGTTCCAGTTTTTGTAAACACTCGCTGTATTGAGGAAGTTGAAAAAGAAATTCCGGTTCCGGAGAGTTGGAAAATGGCTCTTTTTTAAAATTGAGAATATTGAAGTAATCCATTTTTGCCGGCCATATTAATTTTTAACCACGATCAAATAATAAAACCGTTTCACCTGTCGGCGCATTTCCGGTTTGTAAACATTCTTATATTGTTCAAATAAATTATATATTGAAATTCAAAGGCTAACTGTTACCAACCGGCAATATGTGCGGGGTGATAAATATAATAACTTCTTCCATGCTATCGCCTTTACTATCCGATTTGAAAGCCCAGCCTAGGACAGGAATGTCCTTTAACCAGGGCACTCCGCTTTGTGCCGCCAGGTTCGTTTGTTTTGTCAGACCGGAAATAACAATCGTTTCACCGTCTTTAACGATCAGTTCCGTTTCTGTTTGCTTCTTGATGATGTACGGATCGCCCATGGAAGACTTGCGTGTCATATCCACTTCGTCTTTTTTCACTAAAATTTTCATCTTCAAATTTTTACCGTCAATCACATGGGGCGTAATTTTCAGCTCCATCATAACTTCTTCAAACTTCGTGGTTTGAGTTGTCGTGCCTCCGCTTGTTTCCATCGTAACATACGGAACTTTTTCTCCATTTTTCGTAGAGGCTTCCTGGTTGTCCAGTGTTGTTATGGACGGGCTGGATAAGATATTTAACTTATTGTCATTCTGCAGCGCCTGCAACTGCACTTCCAGTAAATTTCCGTCGATTCTTCCAAACAATAGGCCTAAAGAACCCAATGGTGTAACCACCGAAGATATATTGGTCGTGTCAGCCGGAAAATTAACGCCTAATCCTGAGCGTTGCGGAGACGTTCCCGTTCCTCCAATCGGACCCGTGGGAGAGACACCACCTCCTGTAATGATGAGATCTTCCTTCCCCTGGGTGCTTCTATTGTATCCTCCCCACATAATACCCAGATCCCGTGCCACGCCCTTTGTGGTTTCCACAATATTGGCCTTGATTAAAATCTGCGATGTGGGCTTATCCAGCTTTTCAATAATCGGCAGTATTTTAATCAGGTCGCTTTGCAAAGCCGAAATTATCAAAGAATTGCTATGTTCATCGAGTTTAACGGAGCCACGTGGTTTGCCGTCCTTATCTTTTGTTAAAAGATCCTGAACCGTTTCAACCAATTTTTTAGGATTCGCGTAATCAATACTGATAACAACAGGCTCTACAAGCGTTTCAAGCCATTGGATGTCCTGCAATTGTTTTTTTCTAGTTACTTCCTCATTAAGATCGACAGCAGTTACGACCCTTATTATGTCGCCTTCCCACACATAGGACAAACCGTATGTACGCATTAATCCATTAAATGCCTCATCCCAGGCAACACCTCTGAAATCAACACTAATTTGCCCTTCTAATTCATTTTTTACCAGAAGATTCAGATTAACCGATTTAGCCATCGCCCGTAACACTGCCTTGAGATCAGCCTGACGCATGGCCAGATGAATGGGTGATGTGGGAAGTTTTTTTGCCTCGGCACGCTCCTTAGATATTGATAGATTCTGCTTTGCAATCAACGCTGACGTGTCAATTTTTTTGGGTTGAGCGGAAGGAGAATGACCTTGAGAATTTTCAGCAAGCGTGGTCCACTTATCAAAAAATGCGTCCTTTTTTTCATTTTTGAGTCCTTCAGCACAGCCCGATACAAACATCAGTGCTGCGCAGGAAAAAACCCAAATCATGATTTTTTTATTCATCATAGAATTTCTCAAGGCGATAACCTCCCAATGACAAATTTCATTCTTGCAGGGGAATTTCCAGATTGTTCCCGGCACGTTTATCAAAAACGACAACCTTGGAAGACGTAATTTTCTTCAATACATAGCCTTCCTCTTTTAACTCTTCACCGATTCTATATTCTATCCCATTCAGGACAGCCAGTTTATTTTTACCCGTATCCACGTAACCCGAATAAATTATAGGCACAGCGGCGATTCCGTCTTTTCCCTTGCTGTCTTTCGCCAGCCACGCCCGATATAAATCTCTTTTCAAAAATGGATTTTGACTCCAATGAATGTTTGCTTTTCTAATAATGTAGTTATCAAAATCAGACAGCTTGCTTTTATTCAATTCATCGGTCAATCCACTGATGATTTTTTCAGTTTTGACGGATTCTTTGACCGCTTCGACTTTTTCACCCTTTTGACCATCAGAAGAAAAGAAAGCATAAGCGATATATAAAACAACAGATATAACCGCTACGGCTAGGATGACAATTTCTCTTTTCTTTAAATTGGCCATAAATACCTT
>DJVN01000101.1 GCA_002441205.1 Syntrophaceae bacterium UBA6255
TTGATAAGGAAGATAAAAATGACAATAAAAACTGATATTTCGACTGGTCTCATAAAAAGGTGTAGAATATGCGGAGAGTTAAAGCCCCTGAATGAATTTTACTGTAGAAATGGGGGGACGTCCAAGCATCAATGCAAGGGATGCGAAGAAAAACGATCTAGAGAGTGGCGTGCTAAAAATCCCGAAAAAGCAAGGGAGAGCGGACGGCGATGGAGAGCTAAAAACTCCGAGAAATATAGAGAAATTGTCCGTAAATGTAGGGCTAAAAATCCCGAGAAATATAGAGAAAACATCCGTAAGTGGAAGTCTGAAAATATTGAAAAAATAAGGGAGAGCGAACGGCGACGGAGGGCTAAAAATCCCGAGAAACAGAGAGAAATGCAGAGACAAACAAGCAAAAAAAAATATTCTACCCCTAAAGGAAAATTAAATAGGGCAATATCCAGCGCAATGTATCGTTCGTTAAAGGGCAATAAGTCTGGTAGGCATTGGGAAACACTAGTTGATTATACGGTTTATGACTTAATGAAGCATCTTGAACGACTGTTCAAGCCAGGAATGAGTTTTGAAAATTATGGTCAATGGGAAATTGATCATAAAATTCCTTTATCAGTTCATAATTTTCAATCATCAGAAGATATTGATTTTAAAAGAGCGTGGGCATTGAAGAATTTACAACCATTATGGTCGAAAGACAACATTAAAAAGAGTAACAAATTAACCAAATCATTTCAGCCATCTTTTATGTTTTAGTGTGTTTAGTAAACCAATTTAAAATGAATAATATAATGGAGGAGGTAATAAAAATGAAAATCATCACAGCAGACGAAAGAATGGCGGAAACCAGAAATATCAAGGGTGCTATTTTTGGTTTACATGGCATTGGAAAAACTTCCTTACTCTGGACACTCGATCCGACCATAACCTTATTCCTCGACTTGGAAGGCGGCGACTTAGCCGTTCAGGATTGCCCGGTGGATCAGATTAAAATTAAAACATGGGATGAGGCGCGGGACATGGCCTGTTTGGTTACAGGTCCGAATCCCTCGAAAAGGGCAGAACAACCTTACAGTCAAGCGCATTATGACTATGTTGCGAAAGACATCGATCCTTCTTTCCTCACTAAATACAATGTTATTTTTTGGGATTCCATTTCCGTCGCCTCCCGCCTCTGCTGGCAGTGGGCGACTGGACAGCCGGAAGCCATTAGTGATAAGACGGGAAAAGCCGATAATCGTGGAGCTTATGGGCTAGTTGGCCGAGAGTTGGTTCAGTGGCTAACTCAAATCCAGCATTGCCCAAATAAGAATATATGGGTTGTCGGCGGGCTTGACCGAAAAGAAGATGATTTCGGACGAACGATTTGGGTTCCACAGATTGAAGGCAGTAAGGCGGGAAATGAATTGCCGGGAATTTTTGATGAAATTATCAGTATGGTTACGTTAAAAGATGATGAAGGCAATCCATACAGAGCATTTATTACCGGGCAGGTCAACCAATGGGGCTACCCGGCAAAAGATCGAAGCGGAAGGTTAGAGATGATTGAGAAACCTCATCTTGGAGAACTAATGTCAAAAATTAATGGACCAAAACCCGAAAGGAGATTCTAAAATGTTTGATTTCAATGATGCAACACCGCAAATCAGTGGAGATTTAATTCCGGCAAAGACTTACGCAAAGGTTATTGCAGCTATCAGACCCGGTAAAGGAACGGCAGATATGTGGATAACAAAATCCGCGTCAGAATTTGAATATCTGAATATGGAGTTCACTGTTGTTTCCGCGCCGATGGCAAAGCGCAAGATTTTTCAGAATGCAGGAGTTGGTGGCGTAACGGATGGTCACGAAAAAGCGGCAAATATTACCCGCTCCTTTATCCGCGCAATGCTGGAATCGGCGCGAGGAATTGACCCGAAAGATGAATCGGAAAAGGCGCAAAAGGCGCGGCGCATTCAATCGTGGGGCGATTTAGTTGAATTAGAGTTTGCCGTGGAAGTCGGAATCGAAAAAGGCAAGGACGGATACGATGATAAAAACAAGATTCAGCGTGTCCTGCTCCCTGGGCATGCCATGTATGCAAAAGTAATGGCCGGTGAAACAATTCTCCCCGGCGACGATAAGCCGTCAAGCACGGTTCCGCATGTGGCAACGAACTCCTCTCCCGTCGCTAGTGCGGTTCCGGCGTGGGCGAGGTAGGGTATGATACTGCGTTCGTATCAATCAGAATTAGTAACAAAGGCACTAGGGGCATTGTCAGAGTATAATAATACTCTGGCTATCGCCCCAACTGGGGCGGGCAAGACAATTATGATGTCTGCTTTGTTAAAAGAAATACAAGGCAGGCAAATGATTCTTGCTCACAGGGAAGAACTTGTAGAACAAAATCGGAAAAAATTTCATCTCATTAACCCAGAGAGAACATCATCAATCACTGGATTAGGCACAAAAGACTTTTCCGGCGATACTATTTTCGGTATGGCGCAAACATTAGGGCGCAATGGTAATATGGATAAAATGCCTGCACTGGATGTGCTGGTAGTAGATGAAGCGCATCATACTAGAGCGGATACCTATCAACGTATAATTGAAGCGGCGCGGAATAAAAACCCCGATTGTTTAATTGCCGGTTTTACAGCAACTGGGGCAAGAGGCGACAAGAAGGGGCTAAAACCAACATTCGATAATGTCTGCGATCTTATTACTCTTCAAAAGCTAATTGATCTTGGTTTTCTTGTTCCGGCGCGGACGTTTATTGCCACGTTGCCTGGTCTGGCCGATGAAATCCGTAACGTCAAAAAGACCTCTGGTGGAGATTATGACTTGTCAGAAGTAGAAACCTTAATGGACACGAAACCAGTTAATGAAGCGGTGTTTAGGGAATGGAAAAACATTGCGGGCGACCGGAAAACTATCGTATTCGCGTCAACTATCCGTCATGCACAAGATATTTGTTATTTATTCCAGTCTAATGGGATAAAGACAGAATGTGTCTTTGGTGAAACCGAAAATAGATCAGAAATTCTTAAAAGATTTGAGTTTGGCGATTTACAGGTTATTTGTAATGTTGCTGTCTTGATGGAAGGCTATGATTGTCCGCCGGCATCTTGTATTATTCTTTTGCGTCCCTGTTCTTTTAAATCAACAATGATTCAGATGATCGGGCGCGGACTCCGAACAATTGACCCAGAAGTACATTCCGGCATCATCAAACGTGATTGCATCGTTCTGGATTTTGGAGAATCACTTCGGATTCACGGCGATCTTGACCAAGGCGTTCGATTTAACGATCAAGAATTAATGGAAGGCGATAAGAAAGAATGCCCTGGCTGCCAAACCATGATTCCAGTGCAAACTTATGAATGTCCTGTTTGCGGTTATGAATATCCGGTATTGCAAGGAGGAAAAGAAGAGAAAGAAACGGCTGATGTTGTAATGATGGAAGTTGATCTATTCAAGCGTTCACCATTTAAGTGGGTGGATATTTTCGGCGGCGGAAAGGTATTAGTTGCCAGCGGGTTTAATTGTTGGGTTGTGACGGCAAGTGCAAATGGAAATGATTGGATTGCTCTAGGAAAAAAGAAAGAAGAAAAAATCCGCAGACTATCGGTCGGAGCAAAAATACAATCACTGGCGGCGGCGGATGATTACCTGCGGATGCACGAAGATACAGAAGCGGCGACTAAGAGCAAGCGGTGGTTGAAAGATCAACCATCGTTTAGACAATTAGAATTATTGCAGCAAGTTGGGTATGACGCGCGAAATGATTTTAATCTAAGAAAATATGAAGCGTCATGTCTGCTCAATTTCCTATGGAATAAGAAATACATTGAACCGGAGGTTTTTAAATATGCGTATTGATTATGCTTTTTTAAGCAAAGAATTAATTGCGGCTGGGTTGGTCGGAAAACCGGTTGACCAATATAGTAAAGAGGAAGTTGAAAAGCTTTGTATCGCCTGCGCCAATTCGATATTGCCGGATATAGGCGCGGAGTTTACCGAACCGTACATAACACCTACGGGTGAGCTTGTTGTCCCCTTTGATTCCGATCCACGGTTTCACTTCTGGAAAAAATGCGGGCAGAGTCAATTTGATACTCTACGGGAATTGAAGGCGTCTGATGAGGTTTGGCGGAAATACACCGAAAACCCTCATGAACCTTTCTAAATATTACGCCTCCGACCATTGGCGAAAACGCTCGCAGGATTTTCGGGCTAAGCATCCGCGCTGCGCCATGTGTGGAGCAACAGAAAAACTCCATGTTCATCATCGAAGGTATAGGTTTTATAGAGAGAAAGATAGTGATTTAGAGTGTTTATGCGAATCATGCCATCTTAAAGGGGTGCATAAACAAAAGGGGGAGGAAAACCTATTGGATATCGATTTTAACCATTCAAAAACACGGGGCGACCGACTTAGTAAATTAATTGACAACGCTCTAACCGCTCACCCGGAAGCGCCACGTGACTATTTAGGGGCGTCACGGTTAGGGCATGAATGCGCTCGCGCGCTACAATATGAATTTTTCAATACACCGAAAGACGAAGGGAAAGGCTTCACCGGACAGACATTACGTATATTTCAAGTTGGGCATGTTCTAGAAGATATGGCAGCTGGTTGGTTGCGCTCTGCTGGTTTTAATCTTCGAACAGTTGATAAGGACGGCCGGCAATTTGGATTTGTTACCGGCGGTGGAAAAATAAAAGGGCATTGCGATGGAGTGATTGTCGGAGGGCCGGAAGAGTTTGGCCCGTTCCCGCGACTCTGGGAGTGCAAAACGGCCTCTGCAAAGAAGTGGAAAGAGTTCGTGAAGAGCAAAGTGAAGACGGCCAATGTAACTTATTATGCCCAAATACAGCTATACTTAGCGTATTTGGGACTTGATCAAAATCCGGCCTTATTTACGGTAATTAATAAAGATGATAGTTCCCTTTATCATGAGGATATTCCTTTTGATGCTTCCTATGCTCAAGAAATTAGCGACCGAGCGGTACGAATCATTCAGTGTTGTTTAGCTGGGGAGCTGTTGCCGAGGGAATATCCTAGCCAGGACTGTTTTATTTGTAAGTTTTGTCCATATAGCGAAAGGTGTTGGCGATGACTAAAGTATTCAACATTTTAGACTTTAACGATGCCGCTCCGCAGCACGGAGAACAGGAAAACCGTTTGCCTCCAGAAATTGCATTTGTTAATTTTATTAAGGAAAAGGGTTTTAATCCACCTGAGTTTGTTGTCCAAGATGGGACAATTCACCGTTATGGCAGGAATAGAGTAGATTGGTATATTTATTTTCCAGATGGACATAATGCTGGTGGTTCGTTTGGTTGCTGGAATAAAGACGAGGACAATATCAACTGGTGTTATCTTGGTGCGAACATGTCCGATGAACAGCGCAGCCAACACAATGAGCGAATGCACCAAATTCATAAGAAAATTAATGATGAACGCCAGCGAGTTCACGCGCAGGCACGAGAAGAAGTCGCAAAGGTCTGGACGGAAGCTAAGGAAGTTGTTAGTCATCCATATCTAAAAAAGAAGGGAGTTGGGGCTCACGGAATTAAGCTATATAAAAGCGATCTTATTATCCCTATGCGCGATAAAGATGGCTTGCTACACTCTCTTCAGAGAATCACTGCCTCTGGTGTAAAGCTAAATTGGCCTGGTGGTGCGGTTGCTGGATATTTTTATACGATCCCCGGCACTGGAAAATTCGCTTATCTTTGTGAAGGATTTGCGACGGGAGCGACTATCCACGAAGCCACAGGCGCAACTGTTTATATTGCGTTTTCGGCTGGAAACCTTAAAACAGTTTCCCCATTATTACCGGATAATGTGATTGTGGCTGCAGACGACGACCGAAACACAAAAGGAAATCCAGGCTTGTCGGCGGCGCTGGCAACAAAGAGGCAGGTCATTTCACCAAAAGGATTAAATGGAACTGATTTCAACGACTTAGCCGCCGAAAAAGGGCTCGATGAAGTCCGCCGGCAACTGAATCAATCAACCAATAAATATACCAAGCGTGTTCTGATTGGCCCGGCGCTTCATGCCGGATTTCTTCAGACGTTGAAAATGGGGTGGACGGTTGATAAAATACTCCCTGAAAGCTCTGCTTTATCTGTAATTTTCGGACCGCCTTCCGGAGGTAAATCGTTCACCGCGCTTGACCTTTGTTGCTCTATTGATTCCGGTACTCTTTGGCATGGCCGGAAAGTTAAGAAAAGGCCAGTTTTATATCTAGCAGCAGAAGGGCAGGCTGGTATGCTTAAGCGTATTGAGGCATGGAAGCAGTGTCGGAAAGTTGATCTACCCACGTTTGCCTTATTACCCATGCCATGCCTAATTGATGAGGACAGCCAACGGCGCGAATTAATTAATATGATTACAGAATTACCACAAAAACCGGGAATAATTGTTCTGGACACCCTAGCTAGGTCAATGACCGGAGATGAAAACAGCACCAGTGATATGGGTAAAGTGGTTATTGCTGCAGGGATATTGATCGAAGAAACCGGTGCGCAAGTAATTATTATCCATCATACAGGTAAAGATGAAGCCCGGGGACCGCGTGGGGCGATTGCGTTAACCGGTGCGACTGATTCTATGTTTAAGGTGGTACGTCTTAAAGAGGATAAGAAGTTCGTTTTGCTCTGTGAACGACAAAAAGATGATGAGCCATTCACTCCAATGGTTTTTCGTTTTAATGTGGTTGATACTGGATTTCTAACCGTGGATGGTTTACCAGTAACATCTCTCGTGCCTGAATTTGATCCTGAAGGGACGGAGGATTTCCGTGAAAATGGTAAAAATGAGAAGCCGGTTAAACATTCCAAGACTCAAGAAAAGGCAATTTTGGCTCTGGATATTACAATTCGTGAGCGCGGAATTTACCCTCCACCAGAGATTTTAGATATTATGAAAGGTGCAATTTTACCAAATACTAAGATTACATGCCTTGAGGACTGGAAAAATGAATGTTTGAGGCTTGGGATTAGCTCTGGAGAATCCAGGGCTCAAAACAAGACATTTCAAAAAGCCCAAGAACAACTAGAAAAGAAGAAAATAATAACTATTTTAAGCGGTTATGTATGGAAGAACTAAAAGCACCAAGGGAACCAAAACACGGGAAAAGGTTCTCGGAGTTCCCGACGAGAACCCCGAGAACCAAAAGCACCAGAGGAACTTTTTACCTTAGGTGCCTATGGTTCCCAAAGAGAACTCCGAGAACCCCCCCCTATATATAGGGGGTTCTCGAAGTTCTCTGACCAGGAAGGAAAAAATGGTGAATATCCGGAAAAAAGGAAAAAAGGAAGGAGAAAACGATCATGGATGAAAAAGTATTAGCCAGGAGAGAAAAAGATAAAAAGCGTTACAGAGAAAATCCAGAAAAGAAAAAAACAATGTCAGCTAAGTGGAAAAAAGAAAACCCGCAAAAGGTCAAAGAAACATGCGCTAAATATTATCAAAAAAATAAAGAAAAAATCCTGTCTGATTGTGCTGAATACTACAGAGCTAATTCTGATAAAGTTAAGGCGCGAATCTACAGCGCGCGGAGGAAAAATGGCCGCACCAGATCGTTAGAAATGCTCAAGGCTAGGAGGCTGATGATGACGATTGAAGAAAAAGAATTGTTGAAGCGTAGAATACACTTGAAAAAACAACTAATTGAATTAACACAAAAGGGAATTAAAAAATTGGAAGAAGTTCTTGAAGACCAGGAAAGGATGAACAATGACCGCCCCGAAGAACGCAGCGATTCTGCTTCTGTCCGAAGCGCTAAACAAGTGAGGGGATCACTGCCGCCAGGTTGAGGCGGCGCTGATC
>DJVN01000183.1 GCA_002441205.1 Syntrophaceae bacterium UBA6255
GACCCTATAGTGCCCTTTAGGGTATTTAGGTTAGTCACGTCGTTTTTTAGATTTGAGTCTAACAATAAAATTAAGATGATGCTTGAAGATATATCCATCTTCTGTTTGGTGATTTTTCTGACCATGGGCATATTCGGATGTACCACAACAAGGCATACTATACAGAATGCCACCGTTAGTCTGGTGGATACATCGCTGGATGATCTTGTTGATAAACTGATGAGGCAACAAGATGCTGCCTTTATCAAGGATGGATTTCCAGGCGCTTTGTTGTTTGCTACAGGATTGGTCGAACTGGCGCCAACCAATTACAACCTGCTGGCAACATTGTCCTTCCTGTATGCGGACTATGCTCTTTTTGTGGAGGATGAAAATGTTGAATACGCCATATCGCTGTTCACCACCGGAACAGATTACGGCCTGCGAGCGCTGAAGGTCAATAATGCCAAATTTCGTAAAGCGGTGGAAGAAGGAACGAAAATTCCCGAGGCTGTTAAGCTTCTGACAAAGGATGATTTGAAAGCGTTAACCTGGTACGGAATTAACCTTTCCAAGCGGATAACTTTACAGTTAGCTAATCCGCATGAAATTATTGATCTTCCGGATGCTGTTGCCGCGGGAAAGCGTGCCATTGAGCTTGACCCAAATTACGCCTGGGGCGCGAGCTGGAATATTCTGGGCATCTTTTATGCGATTGTGCCGGAAATGTGCGGTCTGGGCGGTGGGGCAAACGCGTCTCGTGAAGCGTTCGCTAAAGGCAACCAAGTGGAAAATGGCGAATTTGGATTGATTGATGTCTTCATCGCCAGATATCTGTGCCCTCTAATCAAAGATCCGGATTTGTTTGATCAGTTGCTTAACGGGGTCATCGCGATGGATCCCTGCAAGCTGGGCAACGGCCTGTGCATGATTAACGAGATGGCCAAAAAAAAGGCACGATACTCGCTGGAAAATAAATCCAAATATTTTGATTAATTTGAAACGCGGCTTGTTTTTTGACCCGCAGCTTTAGGTTATCATAAAAATTGTTAAATATTGTTTAAAAGAATTGACAAAAAAAGGCAGAGCTCCTTGGCTCTGCCTTTTAAAAATAAAATGATGAATATTATTGGCTAACTTTTAAGACAATCGCTCACGAACTTCTTGCGATCATCACCCTTGAGGGCCTTTTCTTTGGCTTCCTTGTTGCAGGCTTTCATCTTACTGTGTTTTGGAAGCGGCGGTTACAGGCTCGGCACTGGCTTTTCCCGACAAGCAGCTTTTCATAAAAGCTTTTCGTTCGTCACCTTTAAGAGCCTTGGTTTTAGCTTCCTTGTTACATGTCTTCATTTTTTCCTGATGAGCCAGTTGTGCAGGGCTCGGAGCTTTTTTACCGGAATTGGACGCCTGAGATGCAAAAGTTACTGAAGCAATAAAAAGAAACATCAATACAAAAATCAAAACCTTTTTCATAGATCAACCTCCTTTTAGTTAAGTTAGATACAGCTGTTCAGACCCTTTGCTTTGTTGCGAAAGAACCATATCCTTTCCCATTGAAGCAGTCAATAACATAAATTAACGTTTCAAAAATAAATTGTTTTTTATTTTCAACTAAAAGAAAGCATGCTCCTGGCTATTAAATATTTAAGAATGACGGGAAGAAGCTCCTTTTTTATTTTTTTCGTAAAGAAAAACAAACTTATTCCTAAATATCATTAGCTCTATGAGATAACGAGTCTCACTAAATTCTTGACAATGCCTGCTAAAATAAACTATTCACTTTGTATAAGATATATGAGGAGATAATATGTTGGACATTATTGAAAAAGCCGTAAAAGAAGGACGAAAAACGCTCTCCGAATATGAATCCAGGCTGATCATAGAATCCGCGGGGGTTTTTGTTGCGGCGGCGGCACTTACTAAAACAAAAAAAGAGGCCGTTCAGGAGGCCGAGAAAATGGGTTATCCTGTGGTCATGAAAGGCTGCTCTGCCGAACTTTCTCATAAAACAGAAGCGGGCATGGTGGCGCTTAACATTACCGATGCTGAGCAGGTCGCAAAAATTTTTGATGAGCTCACAAACAAGGCGAAAAATCTTGACGGTATTCTGGTTGAAAAAATGCTGCGTGGCTCTCGCGAACTTGTCATCGGCCTTTCGCGTGATTCGAGCTTTGGGCCATGTGTGATGTTCGGTCTGGGCGGAATATTTACCGAAGTGTTGAAAGACGTTACTTTCCGGGTCGCGCCACTGACCAAAGAAGACGCGCTGGAAATGATCGACGAAATTAAGACGAAGAAATTACTTGATGAATTCCGGGGAAGTCCGGCAATTGATCGGGATGCTTTGGCTAAAGCGCTTATAGGAGTTGGAGATCTGGGTGTTAAATATGATGCCATCGCCGAGATTGATATTAACCCGCTCATTATCTGCGGAGATAAGCCTGTCGCCGTGGACGCGCTGGTGGTTTTGAAATAACTGGAGATTTAAATGTTAGATTATTTTTTTAATCCAAAAAGCGTCGCTATTATCGGCGCGTCGAGTAATACCAATAAGGGCGGTTATCATATTATTAAAAATGTCACATCCGGTTTTCCGGGAAAGATTTATCCCGTTAATAAAAGTTACAAGGAGATTTTAGGTCTTCCCTGCTATCCAGACGTGGCTTCGATTCCCGGCAATATCGACCTCGCCATTTACTTTATCCCTTCGAAGGAACTTCCTCACTCGGTGAACGAATGCGCGAAAAAAGGAACCAAGGGCATTATCATCGAATCCGGTGGTTTTAATGAAGCAGGAGCGGAAGGCGCAAAAATTCAGAAGCGAGCTTTGGAGAACGCCGCGAAGGCGGGCATCCGGCTGTGGGGCCCTAACTGCATGGGCTTCATTGATGCCAATCGAACTTATGTTTTTTCTTTTATCAACTCACTGGTCTGGCCGGATGTGCTTAAAGGCGGCAATGTTGGCCTGATTGTTCAAAGCGGTATGCTCTCGGCCGGATTTCTGCTTCACGCTCTGCAGGAAGGAGTCATGGGTGTCAGCAAGGCCTGCTCCATCGGCAATAAGTGCGATATTGATGAAAACGATTTATTGGAGTACATGATAAAAGATAAGGATACAGAAATCATCGCCTGCTATCTCGAATCACTGGTAAACGGCAGAAAATTCTTAAACCTGGCGAAGAAAACAAAAAAACCCATTATCGTTTTGATGGGCGGCCGCAGCGCTCAGGGAGCGAAAGCCGCCCAAAGTCATACGGCCAGCCTCTCGGGAAACTACACAATTGCCAGCGCCGCGTTCAAACAGGCGGGCATCATTGAAGTATTCGATCCGGCTGAACTCACCGATATGGCCAGAGCTTTTTCCAAGAAGATGCCCTGTCACACCGGCAAAGGAACAGCTGTTCTCACCTTTTCCGGCGGCGCCGGAACCATTACAACAGACCTGATGGACGATTGCGGTCTAGAATTGGCCAAACTGTCCGGAAATACGCTTGCCTCCATCGCGGAACTTTTCCCCACATGGAACAAACCTGATCATCCCCTTGATCTCTGGATCGCCATTGAACAGCACGGTTTTGAAAAAGTATTCCGGCGCTCTCTTGATGCTGTAATAAACGATCCGGCGGTAGATTCCATGATATTTCACGCTTACGCTACGCCCTTAATCAAACAGGAATTTTTCAATGAACTGGCCGATCTCATCAGGCGGCACGAAAAACCTGTTGTCTTATGGATAGAAGGAAGAAAAGACTTCGCCGAATATTTAAGAGGTCAGGCGGAAAACGCGGGATTACCGGCTTTTAGAGAAATGAAAAGATGTGTCACCGTAATGAACGGAATCAAACAACACTTTACCAAAAAACCGGTAAAATAGTCATGCAATCAGCATCGTAAAAGGTTAACATGCATACATTCAAAAAAACAGGAACAGGTTTCTGTTATGAATGATTTTATATTTGAACCGGTAAAAGGCAAAACAAAGCCCTATGTGGAATCATTACGGCAGCTTTTGAAAAATATACGGCATCCTTTCGCAGCAGGCGACAAGGTGGGCATCAAGCTCCACTGGGGAGAAAGGGGCAATAAAGGATTTCTTCCTCCCGATTACGCCCAAGAGATAGCCGCATGGCTCATGAACTGCGGGGCAAAACCGTTCATTTTTGATACGACGGTGCTTTATTCCGGCGGTCGCCGAACTGCCGAAGACTCTCTCAAGACCGCTGCTGCACACGGTTACACAACCGACTTCCTTGGCTGCCCCCTTGTTATTGCCGACGGCATGGATGGACGAAATGTCATCTCTATTCCCGCCGGTTATAAGCATTTTAAAACCGTTCAGGTGGGAAATGTTTTTGATATGGCGCAGGGATTTGTCATTTTTTCCCATTTCAAGGGACACATGGTTTCTTTATTCGGCGGAGCGGTCAAGAACATCTCGATGGGATTTGCTTCCCGCGCGCAGAAACAGCGGATGCATTCCGATTATCATCCTGTTCTTGAAAAAAAGAAGTGCTCGCGCTGCGGTGTCTGCGCCGAAATCTGCCCAACCAAGGCGGCAACAATATCTGAACCCGATTATCCCGTTTATGATTTGAAGAAATGCATTGGCTGCGCTCAATGCATAGCGATGTGCCCGGAACTGGCGCTTCAGATTTTCTGGAATTCGGATATGACGGTTTTTCAGGAAAAGCTTATCGAGACGGCGGCGGCTGTATGGAAAAAGATTAAAGATAAGGTTATTGTCATTAACTCTCTAATTAACATCACGGTGGAATGCGATTGTCTTCCGGGAAAGAATCCGTTGATCGGACCGGACTATGGTTTCATCGGTGGTTACCACCCCGTAGCAGTTGATGCCGAATCCCTGAAAGTAACAGGACCGGGCATCTTTGAAAAAGTTCATCCCGGAATTCCCTGGCAAAGGCAGTTTTCCTACGCTCATGAAATTGGATTCTAATCAAACAAAATAAGCGGCATGAATGCCTTGCCGCTTATAATCAGTGTCTCTTTCTTTTCCGGATGATTAATCCAAAAGCCCTCTGGATTGCAAAATCGGCTTTAATTTTTCCGCAAGATTTTGCGCGATTTGAATCATTCCATAATCTCCCAGATGAACCATATCTGGAGCAAAACCTCCCGCCACATCAGGCATCAATTCCGGACCTTCCACCAAATAAACATTATCGAGGGAGGATGCCGCAACAGCTTCCCGGAGCAGACGACGGTATATTTCTGGCTTCTTTTTCATGGCAATATAATCTCCGATATATGGCTTTATCGTTATACACACAACCGGTCTTTTTCTATTACTCCCCGCAACTTTGTTGATCATATACGTAACGCGCTCCGAGAATTTTTCAGGAGAAAAAACGCCAACCATATTCAATGATAGATCAAGCGTTGCAAAGTCCCAGTCACTTCTTCCCGCAATATAGTCAGCCATTTCGGGCTCACAGTAAGCTGAACAACTGGTGCCAAGATTGATAACATCCGCTCCCATGCTGCAGCCGACTAAATTTATATAAGTTAATTGAGGCTCGGAAGCATAAAAACCCTGCGTTAGCGAAGTTCCATACGCCAGATATCTTAATTTAGGTAATTCTTCCGCCTTGGGCGGTCGCAAATTCCCTTTTGTTGTAATATTATGAAACCTGACGGGGGAACCTGTTGTAGTGCCCCATAATCTCACTCTGCATACATGGGGAGAAAACGGCGCACCCACGGCAACTTTTTCAGCCATTTTGATGAAGTCAGGCGGCATGACAATTTCCAGAGTCGTTTTCTGTAGGGAAATAACAAAACGCTGAAGTGTCTGAAATGTTCCAAAAAAAATCCGGGCTTCAGTAACAATGCCATCGCCAAGCTTTTTTGCCATTTTGTCCAATGAAAGGGTAATTCTTACAGGATAAGTGTCACTGACAAAACGGATTTCAGATCCGGAAGGACAAACCATCATCATTTGTCCGCCTATACTCAGTTTCTTCACCAGAGTATCAGGAATACGCCCCAAAAGGACGCCTTCAACACCTCCATGATTGTATAATTCGTCTATATTATGAAAATCAACATTCTTATAAATCATTATTATACCTTTCATAGATAACCTTCATGTCCTCGGTCATGATATCGGATTCATGAAAGTCTGATTTTTAATACAAATTTAAAGAAAATTTCATTTCGCGCTTATAGCAAGATATATTAAGCATGTCAATGTTGCCGACACGCGTAATATCGGCGTCACCATGAATCAGGTGCATCCGATAACGGTTCTTCTGCCAACGCTAACAGATTTAACTTTTTGACGGAATTCTTTCGGGTCTTTTGCGTGGTAAGATAATTTGTTTTATTCACGACCCGCGCTTTTTGTTGCCCGGTTTCCGCAATGTCTATTTTTATCTTTTTTCTTTCAATCTCAGTTTATCGAAAGATGCGTGATTAGAAAATATCATCGTCTTGCCAGCATGAAAACGTTTCTGTTCTAATAGAATATCACGTGCCGGTTGCGTGTAATGGTTGGATCATAAAGATATTGATATCAAATCATCCCCTCTTCCGCAAAGCTGTAAAAAGAACCATCGCCGATTACAATGTGATCAAGCATCTTGATCTCCAAAAGTTTCCCCGCATTTTTTAATTCCTGAGTAAATTTTATATCTTCAGGGCTGGGGGAAAGGTTGCCGCTGGGATGATTATGCACGCAGATAATCGCCGCCGCAAATTTCTGTAAAGCGGCATGGATGATTTCCCTAACAATCGGCATGGCGTGGTTGACAGTGCCCGATGCGACATCGGCGATTTCAATTATTTTATTATTACTGTTGAGGAAGATAACCTTGAATATTTCCGTTTTCAGGTCGCGCATCTGCGGCATGACGATATTGACAACGTCCTGCGCCGAGGACACCTTCTGTTTGGAATCCTTTGTTTCAATTTCCCGGAAGCGTCGACCGATTTCCAGCGCAGCTTGAATTTGCGCAAGTTTTGCAGGACCCAGTCCCTTGAATGCTTTCCAATCGCGCATATCGGTTTGGTTCATATTGCGGAAAGAGCCGAATCTATCCATAATTCGGCGCGCAAGATCAATGGCACTTTCGCCTTTTACTCCCGTGCGCAATAAAATCGCCAGAAGTTCCGATCTACTGAGCGTGTTTGCACCTTTTTTGAGAAGTTTTTCCCGCGGCCTGTCGTCCTCCGGCCATGTATTGATCCCTTTAGAGCTGTTTCCCATTTTTTTTACCCGCTTCCATTTTGTAACGATGCGGCAACCAGACATCCGTCTCTAACGGCACCGATCATCAAAGCCTTCTTATTTATCAGCAATGCTTCTTTTTCTGTTAAGCGTTCATTGACCAATATTGTCTGTATTTCTTTGCAGGGATTTTTTGAGGAACTTGTGTTTATTTTTGCTCAAGTTTTTCCAATAATCTCTCACGGCGTTTTTTAGCTAATTCTTTGGTAAATTTTTCAGTAATAAATTTTCTCTTGACGACCTTCACGTGATTCTTGATAACGTCCATACCGCTACCGGCCATATTGGTGTTCAGCACCCAGAAATAGTAGCGTTTCTTACAATCCACTCCCTGCTGCCCAAGATAATCGAAAGGATAAATTAAAATCATGATTGTTTCAAGACCATAAACCCTGCCGGCTATACTCACAGCATCCTTCAATACCGACCATGGCAGTGTATTATCTATAACGATAACCTTGATGCTGTTTATAAGTTCGGACATATTGACACCAAGGTCTGAAACATCAACAATTACTGCCGCCTTGATCCGTCCGTTTTGTCTAATAGAAAATACTTGACACTCCCGTTTCAGACCTATTTTATGATACATACTCATGATATTGTTATGATTATGATTTGCTGATGAATCGTAATTCTTATCCGAACGTTCGTTTTCGGCCGCACGGAATTCCAACGCAAATGCATCGAGCATCATTCCTCCACCTATGCCTTTGTAATATTCTCGCATAAGGCTCAAATCATCTCTGGAAAATTTCTCCATAGTCCAGTCGCCGGAAAGACCGTTGACACCGAGATCCACATGCATTGACATGTAAGCGAACAGATCCCTGGAACAAACATCTCGATTTTTGAAAGTGTGCCATACGCCCCCGAAATAATAATTGGAAAATTTGTTTTCCGGCCGATAATAACAGAAATTATACCGCATGTCTTTGGAGTGCACCGGCAGGCGATAGAGGCAATCCATATAATTCACAAAATGATTAAGGATTTTCAATCCCGTCCGTATTCCCTTCATCGGAACAGCGGCCATATGATGAATAATCCAGGATTCTTCATATGTTTTAACCATGGACATATGAGCGTAAACCTGACCTTGATCCTGATAGGTCAGATGAGTGAAGATGTCCTGACCCTCTTCATAAAGTTTACGATAGGTCTCTTTGAGCGCCGTGGCATAGGGGCTGATGATACCATATTTGTCGGGATAGATAAATCCCGAGCCGAAAAACAGTTCCCAGAGAGAATTCATATTGACTTTACCGGTCATATTGACGTGCGGATCAGCAGCCTTGCTCACGGCGTCGAACAGACGCCGCTGATCATGCAGGGACATATCCAGGATATAAAAACCATACCTGGCCAGATTCTTCGTTTGTTTGAAACGATAGATCACCTGAGCCGCGCAGGTCAGACTGCTTACCATACCGGGTAACTGAAGCGTCATTTGCGGAATGATCATGCCCGGAATAAGAAGCGATTCATTTTCCGGAACCGTTACGGAGAAACCAGAGGCTGAAATATCATCAACCTTGTACTGAATAGAAAGGCCGCATAGAGGATGAACAAAATGAATAACCGGATGCGGTGTTATCCTTACCCTGTCATTCGGATATTTACGGGTTGAAAAAATCGGCCGGTTATCATGGACAGGTTGAAGAATGATATACGAACCCTCATTATCACTGCGCAACATCCGGCATTCACCCATGAAATGAGTTTTGTCGTCCTGATTCAATTTCAAAAATAAATGATTTGCCGGATTAATGTCCTCCGGGGCATTCAGATAAATTCTTAAATCATTGGGGTTGATGTCT
>DJVN01000066.1 GCA_002441205.1 Syntrophaceae bacterium UBA6255
CCCCGAACACGCCGAATATATTTGGCCAAACATCTTGCATGTTACGTATCATTGAAATGCATCATGATTTATTTTAGCAAACGAATAATCCTGCCATTGGCTTACCAAATTTTTTCTGACCGGATTATGGGCGATATATTCAGCAATTGTTTTCAACGATTCATCCTTTCGCACAACATGTTCATAGTAATTTGGCTGCCAGAGTGGTTTGATATCGCGCATCATTGATAATACGCGGGCATTATATCTTTTGAAGGCGGCCACCCAATTGGCAAGCGATTTCCCATATCCTTCATTTAATTTTAATAAAAGATGCAGATGATCAGGCATAATGCAATAGGCATATACCGTAACCTCTTGTACAACTCGCGAACGATGATCGATTTCATTTTCAATGTATTGGGCTATTTCCGGATTTTTGAAATAGGCTTTTTTGTTATACGTGCAGATGGTCACGAAATAGACGGCATCCGTATTTGAATAGTCATAATCCACCAGATGGATTTGTTTTCTTGCAGGCAGCATATTTTAAGTTCAATTTGTAGGGCGNNCCTACAACAAATTTCCTGTAGGGCGCGATCCCCGAGCGCGCCGCATATATTATCGCCCCTCGACAATTTTAATTTCGTCTTCCGTCAGGTCGTAAAGTTCATAAACCAGTTTGTCAATCTGCCGGTCGGTCGCATCAATCTGGCGCTGGATCGATCATAGTTACTCACATAGGGCTTAAGCTGATTTCAATGCTCAATAACCTGTTGTGCAGGATGGTAATTCCCAATTAGTATTATTTCTTTTTCTTATGTATATCATCATGACATACCGTGCATAAGGTAATTAAGTTGTCCTCAGTGTTTTCTCCACCTCTCACATGTTCCTTTTTATGATGAAGTTCAAGATGACGAGGATCTGATTTATTCCAATCATTATGACTCCAAGCGCATAGAACACAGCTATATTGATCTCTTCTCAGGATTACACCACGCAAGGAATCAGATATTTTTCTATCGTGCTCCGGACTTTGACATAGTGATTCAAGCACATACGTACCAACTGGTAAGTCAGGCCTACCTGTGTTTTTTGTTTCTATCGGCCAGCCGAATTCCGTTCTCAATTCACGGACGCGACGCGCCCACTCCGTTTTATCATTCGCAACATATCTTAATTCTTCACCCGTCACGGGATTACCAACGTTTTGCTTTAAATATTCAAGAATTTTTGCTCTGACGGAATCTTTTCTCTTTCTAATTTCATTCGCAATGTTCCAACGGTGTGCAGCATCGCGGTCTTGATTTGCGGACAACAAGATATAGTCGCTCGGTTTCATTTTGTCGGCATCGATGTCCTCTATAGGCAACTCGTTTTCTGCGGCCATTTCTTTTGCCGTAACGCCGCTGATGATCGACCAACCGAACTGTACACGCAACTCCCTCACTCGCCGTGCATATTCCTGAATAGCTGAAACAACAAGCAATTCGTCACCATTGATCACGACGCCGGGATATTTTTTAAAATAAAAGATAATTCGATCGCGTGCGCTTGACACGTCCTCCTTACCCAACAATGACTTACCAAGTTCACGTAAATGATGGAATACAGGAACCAATGAAAGAACTTTCTGCCGAAGGTCTTTTCCTTTTAGTTCTTCTTCAAAGTTTTCTATCAGACTCTTAACTTTTTTTCTGATAGTCTCCGAATCCAGTTCTTTTTTCTTCATTAGAAATATTCCCCTTATGTTTTAAAAAACTTTCGAGTTTTGATAATAATTTACCTTGATTCTTTATTTGACACTCCCAGACTATTAAAGATTTCCATCCTAATGCTTTGAGTATTTTTATATTAGACTTGTCGCGTGCGATATTCGCATCCAGCTTCGTATTCCAAAACATCTTATTTGTCGTAGGTCGCGATGCCCTTTTACACTGCCCGTGGCCATGCCAGAAACATCCATGCACAAATATCACCTTGCGATGTCGAGTTAAAACAATGTCCGGGCGACCAGGTAAATTTAAATTGTTTTTACGAAAGCGATAACCAAGTCGGTGTACAATTGAACGAATGATAATTTCAGGTTTCGTGTCTTTGTTTTTGACACGAGACATTATCCAGCTACGTTTTTCCTTATTAAAAACGTCCACCCATTAAACCTTTGTCCCCTTGGTTAATAAAACATAAGCAACATCCGCTATCCGCGCCGCCAACAATGGTGGGACAGCATTCCCAATTTGTTTAGCGATTTCTACTTTTGTCCCTTTAAAAATAAATGAATCAGGAAAGGTTTGAAAGCGTGCAGCCTCTCTGTGTGTTATTGGACGATCTTGTATCGGATGTAAATATCTTCCTTTTTCCGGTTTAAAAAACTCGGTCCGTATCGTCACCGCGGGCTTATCCCACCAAAGGCGACCAAAAAGATCCGTGCCGCCGGTTTTTTTTCTGATCCAACATTTCGGTGTTATTGCAGGTGCACGTTTCTGCAGGTCAAAACGATTCATGCCTTCTTCAGGGATAGCCCTATATCTTTTTAAGCTTGTTGCTGTGGGATTACGGCCAAAATGAAGATCAAGAGGCGGCGGTATTTCCCTTAAATCGGTATCTGTAGGACTTGGCAAGTCTGAAATCGCATCACGTACGGTGCTCCACTTTAGGGGTGACGGCAAAAAATTCTCATCACCTTTGAAATCCAATGTATTTTGCTTGTAACCATTTCCGTTGGGGTTGAAATGTGTTTTTCTTGGCGGAAAAAGAATCGCGGGATCTCCGATTTTAGAACCTATTATAATTGCTCTTGTTCTGGTTTGCGGAACGCCAAAGTTGGCGGCGTTAAGCTTATCAGAGACCACACGGAAACCTAATTTCTCAGCCATGCCCACAATCTCGCCATGTTCAAATGTACCTAATAATTGAGGCACGTTTTCAATAATAAATATCGTCGCGCCACATCTTTCAACTACGTCAAGATAGGGGCGCCATAATTGCCTGCGGGGATCGTTTTCTCGATTCCGATTAAGCAAACTGAAACCTTGACATGGTGGTCCACCAATGACTATATCCGCTTTAGGTATTTCCGTATTAGGATTTGAAAGAATATCAATAATATCGCCTGCTATACAGTGATTACCGAAATTAGCATTATATGTTTCAACACAGTACTTGTTGAAATCATTCGCCCATATTGGTTTAAAATGATGTCCGAATGATTCCGTGAAACCAAGTGTCATGCCTCCTGCTCCACAAAAGAGGTCAATGAGCTTGAAAGCCGGTTTATGCTTTGGTAATTCACCATCAATACGCAAACCATAAACTTGCTCGTCTTCACGTATATAAAGAACAGATGGTTCCATCATTTCGTATTTTTTTATTTTTCCCATAATATTTTTATTACTGCAAAAATGATGATTTCATAATAAATATCATTTTGATTCTATAGATCTCCTAGCAAAATTTCATAAAACTAGCCACGTTAATAATCAATTTTTATAATCGTTAAATTATATAAATCCCGGATAACAATAAACTATTAATGGATAAAGGTGATCGCGTTGCAGATAAGCACAATAAGGGGAATTTGCTGTTTTTAAATCCTCCCTGGCCCTCCTCACGCCACCTCGCAAGACCTTCGGGTCATTAGGTGGTTAAAAAAGGAGGGTATCTGAGCTTACGCCTACGCCTAACTTCATATAGCCAATCGAAATTCTTATCAATAATTTTCTTGCGGATACGCCTTTTTTTATTTTCACAT
>DJVN01000069.1:0-3868 GCA_002441205.1 Syntrophaceae bacterium UBA6255
GCCCGGGAAGAAATTGAAACAATCAGAGCCCAAGCTGAAAGCTATAAAGAAGAACTGAAAAAATTAAAGGAATCAAAACAGCAATAATTTTGTGACTTCAGTTGTCCTGACCTATACTTGACATGACACACAGTGTCCAATTAAGTCTTACCTTGGTTATTTCTTTCACCTTGTGTTCTTGCAATTTACCGTTTGATGTAAAATAACATTATAAGATTCAGAGGTAAAAGGGAAGAGAGAATCTGTGTTTCACCTGATGCCCCAGAGCATGTTTTGTAGATTAGATCCTCTTCTTTTTGCTTTGTTCCATAACTCGTACGGTATCAGAAACCTTCTCAGAAGAGAATGAGTTTGCACTTGCAAGGTTGATTCGGACGAAGCTATTTACCGGAGAAATTTTGTTATAGGAGGTGTATTTAATATGTCAGAAACTGTTTTGGGGATAGATATAGCCAAACAGAAATTTGATGTAGCCCTGCTTTCAGAGGGGAGAATGAAAAACAAGACCTGTAAAAACTCGGTTGAAGGTTTTGAGACTCTATCTCTTTGGTTGGAGAAACAGGGTGTTCAAAAAGTCCGTGCCTGTATGGAAGCGACCGGCAGCTATGGAGAAGATTTGGCAATTTATCTTCATGAAGCCGGTCACACGGTCAGCATGGTCAATCCTGCCCGTATTAAAGGATTTGCCCAGAGTGAACTGATCCGTACCAAGACGGATAAGCTTGATGCAGGTTTAATTGCCCGTTTCTGTTTAGCCATGAAGCCGGAGGCTTGGATTCCCCCTGCACTGGAAATCAGATCATTGAGAGCTCTGGTCAGAAGAGTTGACAGTTTAATCGATATGCGCAGCCAAGAGAAGAATCGAATGGGTACAGCGCATGAATCAGTAATTGTTTTAATCAAAGAACATATTGCTTATTTAGATAAAGAAATTGAAAAGATCAGAAAACAAATTGACGACCTTATCAAACGAAATCCTCAGTTGAAACAGAGGAAAGATTTACTGGATTCCATCCCCGGACTGGGCAAGGTAACCATTCCTCACCTTCTGGCAGAATTAAATAATCTTGATAAATTTACCCATGTTCGGGAAATGGTGGCTTTTATCGGACTTGCGCCAAGAGAAACGATCTCGGGATCATCGATTAAAGGCAAACCCAGATTGTGTAAAATCGGGCATGCCAGGCTCAGAAAAGCGCTTTACATGCCGGCGCTGGTGTCGATTCAGTGCAATCCGGTGATGATTGCTTTTTATAATCGACTGAAAGAAAGAGGCAAGAATGGCAAAGTCATTGTCTGTGCAATAATGCGGAATCTGGTTCATGTTATTTTTGGTGTCCTGAAATCAGGCAAAATGTTTGATCCAAATTATAAACCAGTTTTAACTTGACAAGAACGGTATCTACTAATCCGCAGTATTGTGCTGTTGTCAGAATTGAGGATTACTAATTAAAAGAATTTATATGAGAGTTCTGTATCAAATGGCACTGTGGCATATATTCTTGACACACAATGCCCCGCCTCATATACTCAACTCGACAAAAAGCAAGTTCTTATCAATTCAATCGAGGAACAATAACTTGAAATGTGATACAAGAAATGGGTAAAAATCATAACAGGTCAATTTCATAATAAGGCTGGTATATGTTTATAAAAAAGAGATGGGTGTTTTTATTATTCGCACTTTTTATTTTATTTCTTATTTTACTGTACATAAAACCATTCAAGAAAAGTAATGTTTCTTTTAATTTTAATCCAATGCATACAGAAGATACTTTTAGTAAAAATGCAGAATTTGTTGATACTAAAGGAACTTTTTATGACGCATATAAAAAACAAAGTAAATATGTAAGCAGGAAGTGGGAGCAATATTTACACATTTATGACAAAGCATTTGCACCATTTATTTCATATAATAAGCCAGTTACCGCTTTAGAAATCGGTGTTGAAAATGGCGGTTTCCTTCAAATAATGAGCGATTATTTGCCAAAAGGTTCACAAATAATAGGGTTAGATATAGATGAAAGATGTGCTAATCTGCATTTTGACAATAACATTAAACTTTTTATCGGAGATGCAACAGATAAAAAAATCATTGAAAAATATTTTTCTAACATGAAATTTGATATAATAATTGATGATGCTTCGCATATTAATTCTGACGTTATTAAAACATTTAAAGAATTATTTCCTAAATTAAATTATGGTGGTGTTTATATTGTCGAAGATACACATACATCATATTGGGACTGGTATCCTGAAATTGGAGGAGGTTTTAAAAAAGAAGGCTCAATGATAGAATATTTTAAGAGCTTAATCGATTCACTTCACTTCCTTTATATAAAAGATTTTCCGTCTTCACTTAGTGCTGATAAAATCAATGAACTTAAAAATTATAACCAAGAAATTGCATCAATAACTTTTTATGATTCGGTTGTAATTGTTGAAAAATATTATAATAAAAAAGAACGCCGTTTTAAGAATTACTACACAAAAGGCGAAGCCCTTATAGAATCAAGATTTAGAAAACCACCAGATATAGAATGCACAAAAGACAGTAAATTTGAAAAATATTACAGATAATTTTCTGTTTTCTTATTTCTATTTTAAAATTTTAATTTGAAGCAATGCTTGCACCATATATTAAGTTGGCGTTCAGCCATTTTTAAATAATTCCGATTGAAAATTTGTATTTATGTTAAAATTTAGATTCGAGGATTTCAGGAAGAATCAAATGATGTACCTACTAAGGTGCGGTCGTGATCAGTTTTCAGAATTGAGTATTACGGATGGAAAGAGAGCAAAACATATATTGGCTAAAGACCGTTTCAGTTTTCATAAGTGGCATATTTGATATTATTCTTACTGCTTTTTTTTACTGAGTACATTAAATCATCCACTTTTTTTATTGCTTCATTTGCTGTTAGCGGCGTATCAAAACATGTTAAGACACCGATGCTAAGTGTCACGGGCCAATTATTTTTTTGCATCCCGGCTAAAATATTGTGTTGAAGTTTAGAAAGAACAACTTGTGCAGATTTCTGATTTGTTTCTGGCATAAGCAACGCAAATTCATCACTTCCAAGCCTTGCAACCAAGTCTACTTTTCGCAGACTTTTCTTGATTTGATTGGCAACAAAACATAATACTTTGTCACCTGTAGCATACCCGAACTCGTAATTCACAGTTTTTAAATTATCCAGGTCAATATAAGCTATAGTAAAAGGATTTTTATATCTCAGAGAACGGTTAATTTCCATCTGCAAAACATTATAAAAGAAGAGTGAATTAAGTGCTCCTGTCAAATAGTCTGTATGGGCTATTACTCTTTGATGTTCCAGTACGGTTAATAACCTTGACAATAAAAACGCTATTGTTAAGAAAAAGCCTAATCTGATGAGAGTATTCCATGCATAAATGGAAAGCAATGTTACATTTCCAGATAATACGTCCGAAAGAAGCCATACTAAGGCACTTATGAGAGAAAATACTATCCCAAGACCAAGACCTGTGTGCCAAGTAACTATGAGTATAGGTATCACATAGAATAGAGAAAAATCTAATTCTTTACCGGTCAGGGTGTCAATAATACCTAATACACCGATGATTATATATCCTATTGCTATTATTAAAGATTTATTTTGTTTCTCAATATTCTCTAAAAAGTTCAAAAATCACCTCTATTTGTATTATTCATGGAATTTGAAGGCGTCCCATATGCCAAGGAGGCCGCCAATGGTACTTCCTGCCAATAAAGCGAAAAAAGAATCAGCACCGAGCAACCCAGACACATACCCTCCGACCATCGCAATCATTATAAAACTTTTTCTAGACATCGCATCTACGATTAGCGCTCTTCCTGATTAGT
>DJVN01000069.1:3972-6813 GCA_002441205.1 Syntrophaceae bacterium UBA6255
CTTTCTTCTTATTCTTGACACGCTAGTATTTGGCCGGAAATAATTTAATTGCCTGTTGGATTTCCTCTTTTACTTTACCCGTGCTGTCTTTAGAAAACCTCTCCAGTGCGGCTAAAGCTTCCGTATTGCCGATGCGTCCGAGCGCCCAGGCGATCATGCTTCTGACGCGCTCATCGGAATTTTCATTAAATTCCCGGATAAGATCGGCAACGTAAACCGGATTACGGCTGTTGCCCATCGCACGGGCCACATTCATTTTCCACCGCCAGAGGTCATCAGCGGACATGTAAAACATATGTGGCCATATTTTCTGCTGGAAATATGGCTTGTCCATACGCAAAAGACGCGCAAGGTCGAAGTCGGCGGCTTTGGCTAAAACTCGGGGATTAAGAGGTTTTTCTTTTGCCATCCAGTTTACATTGCGTGGGCAGACATTCTGACAACGGTCACATCCGTATACATAAAGGCCCATCGGTTCGCGGAGTTCCAGAGGTGTGAGTCCATCTCCGTAATATGTTAAGAAGGAAATGCATCGCCGGGGATCAATTTTTCCGTCTCCCTTGAGGGCGCGCGTGGGACACGCTGCCACGCAGGCGTTGCGGCACCAGTCGGGACAACCGATGGAAATGGAAGGTTCATCCGCCGCAAATTCACGATCCACGACAAGTGCTATGGGAAAAACAAATGAACTTCCTTCGGCAACACGGTTCGCGTAAAAAAAACAATTTTTACCGAAAGTCCCCAGTCCGGCGCGGGTCGCAGACAGCCGGTGCGGCAGATGGAAAGGAACTTTGGAATCAATTCCTCCTTCTCTTAAAAAATTCCTTAAAGCCTTGATCTTAAGTGCCAGACCGTCTTTTGTCACCCGATCATCATCAAGATAACAGCGTCCGAAGTGGCGCTCCATCGTCAAGGGAAAAGATTCTTCGAAATAGGATTCCAGAACGACGATGATTGATTTAGCACCGGGAAGAATATTTTTCGGATCGGTTCCCGCCAGCAGACTCAATCCAAGCACCTCCAACCAGCCATATTCTTCCTGACGTGTCAGCAAGTAATCTTTTTGCGATTGAAACGGTTCGGCGGTGGTAAAGCCGATATCGGCAAATTTCAGCCGTTTTGCTTCCTCAATGATGTTCTGTTTGGTCAGCATAATTTAACCTCTTTATGTTTTATCTTTCTGTTTAAGATATTTGCTTCTATCCATCATAAACTCCTTATAGATAAGATAATGATCGGTTTGCTCGTATTGAATATGCTGAATAGGAGATTTGTCAAACGTGTAGATGAGCGCCTGCGGACAGGCCAGCAAAAGCGGCGAATGGGTGGCAATAATAAATTGGGCGTGCCCGTCGGCACTCATCGTCTGCAGGATGTTGAGAAGTTCTATTTGTGAACGCGGTGAAAGAGCTGTTTCCGGTTCATCCATAAGGTAGAGACCTTTGATCCGGTAGCGGCTGCGAAAGAAAGACATCAGCGACTGGCCATGCGATTGTGTGGTCAAAGACTTCCCGCCGAAATAATTCAACTGTCCCCGATCCGCCGCCGCCCATTCATCGAGTAGCTCGGCAAAATATTGAAAAACCTTTGACCCGAAGAACGAACCGGGCACGCGGCCGTTTGCCCATTCGACGGATATATACTGATAGAATTTATCCTCATAAGGATTATAATCCGGACGGCTTCTTTGTATATCGCGCCAGATGTGAATATTGCAGGCGGCAGCCAGCGCTTCCAACAATGTTGATTTCCCCGTTCCGTTTTCACCGACGAATAATGTAACCGGCGCGTCAAAGGCCAACCTCTCCGTTTCATGGAACAGCGAAAGATTGAACGGATAGCATTCTTCTTTCGGATATTTTAAAGGATGAAATACAACTTCTTTTAAATGCATCTTTTTAGTCCCGGTTTCATCATCTTCGTTTTGAATTTATACATGAACCCCGGTTTGATTACAAGAGCATACCTTTCTGCGAAAAGCCGGGAAAAATGTTTGACAATATAGTTTATTGTCTAGTAAGGATATTCCATTATATTTTTGATTATAAACCTATAACTTATTTTCATGATCGAATGGCATAAAATGAAATTCAGATATTCAATGATCGTTTTCCCTTTAATCTTCCTTTTTCTTGGCTGCTCGTTTCACGCCACACAGATCAGGGAGGTTTCAGAATCAGACATCCCTTTTAAGATTCAAGATCTGAGGAACGAGCTTATTGATAATGGCGTATCCGGAACGTGGTTTGATAAGCAGATTAAGAATAAAACTTTCCGGCTTCACGCCAATATCGGAGAATATTTCCAAAAAGCTGGCGAGCAACAGATTGTTTCTGATAAAAAACCAAAATCGTCAAAAAAATGGAGAAAGAATTCGAGATTTCATAAAGGGGTGGCATTTTTAAAAAAACATCGTAATGCTTTTAATAAAGCAGAGGCAAGGCACGGAATTCACAAGGAATTGATTGCCGCCATTATCGGCGTCGAAACCAATTTCGCCGATCATAAATATCNNGGGAGGATTTTGCGGTTCGCGAAATTACAGCCCTTTATCAACTTTCACGCAAGACCGGGCAACCGATACAATATTCCAAATGCTCATACGCCGGAGCCATCGGCTGGGGACAGTTTCTTCCTTCTTCACTTATGGCGTATTTTGTAAAAAAGAGCGGGAAAAAGCAGTGTATGAATCCTTTTTCCATTGAAGATACCGTTTTGAGCGTAGAAAATTACTTGTATAAACACCAGCTCTCAAAAGCCAACATAAACGATGAAGACAGCAGATACAACGCAGTGTTTGCATATAACCACAGCGACGATTATGTTGACACGGTTCTCTCG
>DJVN01000293.1 GCA_002441205.1 Syntrophaceae bacterium UBA6255
GCAACAACCAGAGAACCCGTTTTTTCAATATGTGCCTTGAGGTGATTAATTTTACCCTGAAGTTTCATGGTGTTTTATATAGCACAAAGAAATTTTTAATGTTGCGGTTTTTTATTGTGAGACTCAAATTTCAAAAACGAAGTGCGTTGAAATTTGCAAGTCGAACAATCCCGTTATAAGCGGAGGAATACCCCGTCCCTTAGGACGGAATTAGGGTCCAGGGCATGTCCTGGGGTGCATACCGGTGATGCGGGCGGTTGTCCATTCAATATATCCAAAATCATCTTGACACACAAGAGCACACCTCCTATACTTCGTCACACGATTATCAATAATTATCAATGATTAGGCCACGACATGAACAAGCAGGAAAATATTGATTACTGGATTCATTCATCTGATGACAACTATAAGTCCATGATGAACATGTTTGAAATGCGTGAATACATGTGGTCATTATTTATAGGACATCTTGTTATAGAGAAGTTGCTTAAAGCATACTATCTAAAAGCTGTGAATGCGGAAGTGCCCAGAACGCATGATCTGCTGAAGTTGGCTAAGAACGCAGGCATGGAACTCGACGAAGTCAAGAAAGATGAATTCCAATACATCACTCTTTTCAACATAGAAACACGTTATGAAGATTACCGGCGTGATTTCCGGGCAAAGTGCACAAAAAAATTCGCAGAAGAAAACATCGCAAAAATTAAAGGCGTCAGAAAATGGATAAAAGGAAAACTAAAAAGTTAGTCCATAAGAATGTTCGAAGATATATTGAAGAACTGAATAAAAGGGATATTAAAATCGAACAAGCCTATATTTTCGGTTCTTATGTGAAAGGAACTGCCACAAAATGGAGCGACATTGATGTCGCGCTTTTGACTGACCGGTTTCTCGGAGACAGTTTTGATTTCAAGTTTCTTCTCATGAAAGTGGCTCGCGATATTGATCCGGATATTGAACCTCATCCCTACCTGATAACCGAATTCAATAAAGAAAACCCGATGGCCTCGGAAGTCATAAAAACAGGAATCAGGGTTTACTAAAGTAAAAACAAGTGACGAGTCCCTTTTAGTAACCGTTTTGTTAAAGTAAACAATTGCAAGCAGAGCATCAAGTAAGTGTGAAGACACTAACGTAAGAAATGCTCTGCCCCTGAGTTGTCCACATGTTCCATACGTAATTATTTCCATAATATACGGAATACAATATCCCACAGGCCTAGCAGAACTGGCCTTTTTAATATCATCAATTATTTTTTCTGCAACGAAAGCGGCAATTCCAGATTGTTTTCTTCCAGAAGCTTTTTATCGGTAAGTATTGCCGAAACCGGACCGTCGGCAACCACGTTGCCTTCCTTAATGACGATGCAGCGCTGACATACATCCAAAATCAGATCGAGATCATGCGAGGCGATTATTTTAGAATGCTGGAAGGTCTTGAGCAGATTGATGAGCAATCGTCTTGACCGGGGATCGAGGTTGGCGCCCGGCTCATCCATCGCCAGAATATCCGGTTCCACAGCCATGACCGCCGCTATGGCCACGGCGCTTTTTTGTCCGCAGGAAAGATGATGCGGCGGTTTATTTTTTAGTTCCAGACCATTCACCAGATTCAGTGCGAATTCCACCCTTGCCCGCACGGCGGCTTCATCCAGACCGAGATTGAGCGGACCGAAAGCGACGTCTTCGTAAACCGTCGGCATGAATAACTGATCATCCGGATTTTGGAAAACGATGCCGACCTTTCTGCGGATTTCCTGCCGGGTCTGCCGCGTCAAAAAAAGATCTCCAACATTGACCGTTCCCGACGTCGGCATGAGATAGCCGTTCATATGCAGTAAAAGAGTGGATTTACCTGCTCCGTTGGCGCCGATGATGCCCACCGATTCGCCGTGAGTGATACGGAAAGAAATATCCCGCAGGGCTTCGGTTCCATCCGGATAACGGAAGGAAACATTTTTAAATTCTACGATATGATGGCTCATGAAAAAACTCCTTGCGCTAATCTGCCCAGCATTTGCGTTGCCGGATAAAACCGGAAAATATAAAGAAAAGTTAAAACAAGTACGGTAAAAATAACATCCGTCGTTTTAAGACGAAAACGTTTGAGGATGGGCATATCGCCCTGAAACCCGCGGGCAAGCATGGCAAAGTAAATCCGTTCTGCTCTCTCGACGGTGCGAATAAAAAGTGTCCCCACGATACGGACAAATACTTTCATTCCCTTACCCCGTTCGCCATATGAGCGCATGTTTCTCGCCCGAACAATCCGCATGGTTTCTTCCATAAGGACAAAAATATAACGGTAAAGAAAAGAAAGCTGTGAGATAAAAAGAGAAGGCAATCCCAACCGTCTTAGGCCGTGGCAAACAGTCGGAAACGATGTTGTGGCAATCAGTAATAGCGCCGTGCTGACGGTGAGGGTGAATTTGAGCATAATCGAAAAGAAAGATATCCAACCTGCCGAGATGAACAGACCGTTAAAAATCATTATCTTTTCTGAGTCCAGAAGAGGATTAAAAATGCCGATGAAGACGGCAAAAGGCGATACGAGAATCACTTTTCTCAGGATAAACATAAAAGGAATTTCACCGATGGTCATCAGCAGCATCGGATAAAGAAAAAAAGGCAACAGGGCCGCTATTTCATACTTGGAAAAAGAAATGACGGTAAAAAGAAAGAGCAGCGTGGCAATTAATTTTGCCCTAGGGTCCAGTCGATGAACAAAGGTATCTTTGTAGGATAGCTGATCAATAAGACCGATATTGTAGTATTGTTCATCAAAATTCATGATTAAATCCGGCGTTTAAATTATGATTACAAAATAGCATAAGCCCCGGCAATAACTCCAGATGTTTTTGCCGGGGCTTATGTCTTGATTTATCCCAACAATCTATTGTTTCTTGAAAAGCCGGATTCCGAAACCAATAAATAAAATGAATATCAGAACAATGCCTCCTCCGATAATACCGGAAACCGTAGTGCCTGTTTCAATTCCGGGCCAGTCAGAAGATTCATTTTCGTTTGATTGTTCATTGTCCGCAGGCTTGAAGCCATAATCGGGTAGAAAAGCGATCTTTTCCTGAATGTCCCTGAGAGCAGGAGCGATACCCTGCGTGGCTTCCTCCAGCTCGGCCTTGCCGGTAACTTTCTCTATGGACCATTCCAGTCCGTCCGGATGCGTGGAGGCAAACCAGGAAAGCGCACCGCCTGTGATAATGGCCAGAATTATAAATGCTGCCAGAATATTTTTTATGGAAACACCGGTTTCAAGAGGCCGGGAGATCGAAGTCGCTTCCAGGATTTCCGGCCTGGCTTTTCTTACATAACTGATAATTCCGGCTGTGATCATTCCTTCCACAAGACCAATGGCCAGATGAATCGGTTGCATCAACAGGACAAATGTGCCGAAGGGCAGTTCTGTTTTCCCTGATAAAAGTGTTTCCAGGACGACCGAAAAAGCGCCCAGCTGCAGAGCAATGACGACACTGACCATGGCGGCAAGAGATATCCGCCTGGCGCTTGATCCGTCTCCCGCGATAGGTTTATAAATCAGCGGGTACGCAAGAAAACAGGGGTAAACTCCCATATTCCAGATATTACAACCCAGCGCAAGCAGTCCTCCATCGGCGAAAAAAAGCGCCTGCACCGTCAGGATGGAAGCCAGGGCGAGAAACGCCGCATAAGGTCCTAACATGATTGCCAGAAGCATACCGCCGCCGATGTGCCCGCTGGAGCCCGTGACGGGAATGGTGAAGTTAATCATCTGTCCCGCAAAAACAAAAGCTCCCATGACACCCATCAGAGGGATGGTTTTATTATCGATATTTTCTTTCAGTTTTTTCGATGAATATCCGATGGCCGCCACGGAACCGGCCCACATCGTTGCTCCCACCGCCGGCGAGAGTAAAGCGTCTGCCATGTGCATGATAGGTCCTCCTTCAAATTACTACTAAAAATTTAGTGAAACTCCCCGCGGCAAGCCGCGGGAATCCAAAGGAACTTGCGCCCCAAGGGGGCGGGGAACTAGACCCGCATTTATCCCGCTCGGCCTATAGTGACCCCATGGTGCCCCTTGGGTATTTAGGTTATTCGCCTCGGGGATAATTCCCAATAGCCTTTGGCTATTGGATAATTCGACTAACAAACTTTAATGCGCTACGCTTTTAAAGTTTGAGTCTCATTACGACCATCAAATTTCAGTGCACCTATAGTGCCCTTTAGGGTATTCGTTTCTGAAATTTGGGTCTCATTAAAACCTGAAAGCAAGACCAGCCAGCGCGGAAATATCCGTCTCCGGATTGTTCAGGCCGACTTTGACTCCGAGATCAACATCAAAATTTTCAGTAACGGAATAGATGATTCCGCCAACGAAAAAAACAGGGTCGTTGTCCGCTGTATCATCGAGATTACGCTCGATGCCGACATTGGCAACAAGGCTCAAATCCTTAACAACTTCACAGGTAGCAGCAAGCGAAGCATGCCAGATATCTTCTCGCTCATCAGCGTCGTTTTCATTTCTGATGTATCCCAGATTCGCATGAAACGCGAAAGGCTCCACTTCCCGGGAAGCAATTAAAAAAATCTGACCGCCGATTTTCCCGGTGCCCAGTCCCCTGTCTTCGTCACCGGTAGGGAAGCTGATTCCCGGCTTTAAAGCCATACTGAATCCGTTTTTTTTAAACAACTGCCACTTCACTTCCAATCCCGCATCGCCGATACCGTCTTCTTTATATGTCGTTTCCTCATATTTAATATCGCAAAAAAGTCTACGTTCTGTTCCCTTCTCAGCTTCCTTGCCCCAGAGATAGGACAGACCCAGAACAAGATCAACATTGTCCAGAATTCCGAAGGACAGCGTGGCCGCCGCCTCTACTCCGGTATATTTGACAGACACGTCTTCATCATCTTCATCATCCCAATCGTACTGACCGGTCAGCTCCAGTTGAAATTTCCCCTTTCCCTGAGTGCCGGTGTCATCGGTAATCAGCGGATGGGCTGCCCAGGACGGACAAGCCATGAAACACGCCGCCATAATGATCATTCCCCTTACCATCCATTTGCTAATCATTTAGAATGCTCCTTTTAGTGCTACGATTGTTATTTTAGTGGCACTGTTTTAAAATTCTGTCAAGTCTTTATTAAAAAACGCGGGACATAAAACGACTCACGCTGTACAACACCTATAAAACCCCATCACCCGTTGGCTGGACAGCGACCAATTGATCATTGACTTGCAACGGCATTTTTCCTATACTTCTCAAAACCAAAAACAGATTATTTTCAAAGGAGGATGCCATGAAAAAAAAATCCATCCATGCAGTCTTATCCGTCATGATTTGTTTATTGATTTCCTCAACGATATATGCCGGGGCCGATGTTGCCGGCAGCAAAGATCACCTGATGTTTACGAGGATGAAAGATTTTTACATCACATCATATGATGCGAAGGAGTTCGACCGTCACGAATTTGTGGATGAAAAGGGTAAAGAATTGAACGTCGAGGGTAAAACGTACATCATCGAATACTATATGGACGAAGGCGCCAGAGAAATTACCCCGATCCAGATCATCAAAAACTTTGAAAATGCCGTTAAAAAGGCGGGCGGCTCCTTTTATGAATACACGGACAATACGGTTTTCCTGAATGTCAAAAAGGGCGGCAAAGAAACATGGGCAAAAGTCAACGCAACGGCTGAAAGTTATCTGCTGACGATCACAGAGAAAGAAGGATTGAAGCAGGAAATAACAGCCAACGATATGCTTGATGCGCTCAACAAAAACGGTTTTATCGCCCTTTATATTAATTTTGATACCAACAAGGCAACGATCAAACCGGAAAGTCAGCCGACCGTCGATCAGATAGCTCTGCTCATGAAGAACAACCCCGATTTGAAAGTGAGCATTGAAGGCCATACCGACAACACCGGCACTGCCGCCAATAACAATATTCTTTCCCAGCAACGCGCCGACTCCGTCAAGTCCGCTGTTGCCAAACAGGGCATCAACCTCTCCCGCATGACGACTAAAGGATGGGGACAGGACAAACCGGTGGCGGATAACCGCACGGAAGAAGGCAGAGCCAAAAACCGCAGGGTTGAAATTG
>DJVN01000072.1 GCA_002441205.1 Syntrophaceae bacterium UBA6255
TATTAAGTTGAATTACAGAATGTATTCTAGTGTTTCATGATGAAACATTAAATTATAAGAGCTTTTCTATCACATGTTAAGTTGAAATTCAGGCATTTTTTATTGTGAAACTCCCATTCCGAAAGCGCAGCGTAGCGGAATGGGTAAGTTGAACAATCCTGCGCAGCAGAGGGTAATGAGCTCCAAGTTTCAGAAACAAAGTGCGCTGAAACTTGCAGGTCGAAGTATCCTGCATAAGCATGGGTATAATACCCCGCAGCTTGCTGCGGAATTAGGGTTCAGGGCTTGACCTGGGGTTTCATATCCGTGATTTATCATTTCCAGAGATTGAATAATATAAGTTCCGTGTGGACAGTAAATATTATATTCTCCTGTATAAAATAAACTCAATATAATAAAGAACATAAATTATTGACAGACATATTTCATGCCTGAAATAATAGGCCTCATGCCCTGTGTTTATAAAAATTTCTTGACATATGCGCCAGAGCTCCCTATGGTTCTACATTAATAAAATTTCATTCAACACAACTTTTATGTGAAACTTCGGTAAAGGATTTTAAATGAATCAAATAGAAGCAGCAATTTTTGATATGGATGGGGTGCTGATAGACAGCGAACCATTACATTTCATGTCGGATATAACCTTATTAAAAAAACTTAATATTGAAACAACTAAAGAGTATCATAATAAATATGTGGGATTTTCCGCTCCTGACAAGTGGAGGGAAATAAAGGATGCGTTTAATATTCAGAATAGTCTACAAGAAATACTGAATATGTCGGTTTTAACGAAATTAGAATTATTAAGCCAGAGTGATTTTGATCCCATTGAAGGAATCCCGGAATTATTGGAAACATTGAATATTCATGATATTCCGGTTGCCGTGGCATCCTCATCTTCGGGTAGATTCATTAAAGAAGTTCTGAAAAAAATCAGAGTGGAAAAATATATTAAAACGTGGGTTTCCGGAGAAAATTTGGAAAAAAGTAAGCCGGAACCGGATATTTTCTTAAAAACTGCTGAAATTTTACAAGTTAATCCCAGAGGATGTGTCGTTGTTGAAGATTCTAAAAATGGCGTAATCGCTGCAAAAAGAGCCGGAATGAAGTGCATTGGCTTTGTAAATGTAAACTCTGGAAATCAGGATTTGAGTAAGGCGGATATCATTGTTGATAAAATAACGAAAATCAATATAAATAATTTGATATCCATGGAGTACTAAGGAAGTGCTTGCAAATAGCAAATATTTCCTCTCTTGTTAACTTTAATCACCGGATGTAAATTAACTAATTTATTTGTTTTATATTAAAATGTTAATATAAAACCGTCTTGTTTTTTTACTCAAAGGTGTGCAAGAGTAGATAAAGAAATTTTTCCTTTGGGAATGTCATGGTGAAAACTAATAAAGTCAATCATAAGACGTATATTCAATATCTGGAAGAAAATTACGGTAAAACCATCCTCCCCTTATCCATATTTCAAAATGAATACATGCCGGGTTCAAACCCATTGGAACTTTTGTTTTTTTGGAAGAGAGAATCTCCTTTGTCAGAAGTAAAAGAAAGTTTTTTCAAGGCCGTTGAACATTACAATCTTTTTTCCAGTCGTTTAATTATGACTGGTGACAATCAATTTGCATTACAATACTGTACCGACGGTATTGAATTGAATTTTCTGCCGCAGCTTGATACTAGTTTTGATAGTATTCATATTGATGACATAAAAAAGATGATGGTCCATGTTAAAACATTGCCCGGAGAACCTCTTTTTGCACTGACCGTGATACCGGTGATAGGTGGAAGATTTGTTGGCCTTAGCTGTTCTGATGCGGTAGCTGATTTTGTTTCATTAATTGTTTTTTGTTATGCATGGAAATGCATAATAGAAGGTAACGCTTTTCCGCTTCCTTCAACCCAGAGATTATTTACAGGTCAGCCCACAAGTTCTGATAAAATTGATAAAGCATTGATTCCTCCATTAACCGAATTGAACGCTGAAATTCAAAGCAGGGTTAAATCAAGTAATATTAAAACATATTCTAAAAGAGAATACTTTTCAGATGAATTTTTTGATGACGTAAAACATAAAGCAAGATCGGAAAATGAGAAATATATCATTTCCAATAATCAGATTATAACCGCATTTCTATTAAAAAAATATTATGATCAAGTTCTGCCAGACACGGACAGGATTGTCTTGAGAAATCCTGTTGATCTCAGAGAGGTCCATCCGGATATCGATCCCCTGTATATTGGCAACGCATTCTTTGATAATACGACCGAATTTACAAAAGATGAAATCCATAGAATGTCCATACCTCAAATTGCGCATCGCCTAAAAGAATCGGTTAATCATACGAGAAATGAAAATTACATTAAAGCAATATTATACATATCCACATATGGGATAGAATTAAAAGCGGATATACTTAAAAAATACTCTTTCTATAATGTAGATATGGATATAGTGTCGAGCAATTTAATTCATTTGAATGATCCGCAGTCTTTAGGTCTTAGTTCAAATCTTGTAAACATATTATATATCAGCGCCTCGCCGACAAGTTTCATTATGTTGAAGGAAAAAAATGGCAGTATGTTTGCGCAAATAACAAGCCGATATCCATTCATTCTTCATTAATGTGAATTATATTTACATCTCAACAATTTTTTTGATTGCGATTATTACAACCGGATTGTCTTATTTTCCCCGCCGCCTCGTAAGTATTTTTTACAAGAAAAATTTGAAAGCAATTGTCTATGATTTTTTATTTCTACCGTTGAACCACAGAAATAAATGCTAGACAAAGGTTGTCAAGTCATATAGCAATACAAAACTTCATGAATTTTGGGTGGAGCAGCTAGATGGAAATGAGCATTAATGGACAAAGTTACAAATGGAACCTTGAGTTCGAAAAACGGGCTCTAATTAATCAGCTGGTCAACGAGGAACAACCGGAGAAAGAACTTCAGGACATAATAAATAGAGAAGGCGCCGGCTCTCCCGTCGGTCAATATGCAAAGCTGTTACTGAATGTAATGCCTGAAACAATCAGGGAGCATCAGCCGCTTGAAGACAGATACGTGCTGCCTGTAGTCATTTGCGCGCGCAACGAAGAAGTATCCTTGCCTCTTACTTTAAAGACGCTGATGGATTCGGCCGTATACTTTCAGAGAAATCACCCCGGTATGCATGTGGCTATTCTGATTTTCAACAATGTCAGCACGGATGAAACAACAGCCGCTGTGGCACAATTTTATTGTGAACACACCCATGAACTTTCAGATCATCATATTTCCATAGAAGTGATGTACGAGGGAAGGCCAGGCAAAATCAACGGCCTGAAAAGTGGCGCCAATTACATCAGAAAAAATTTTGCGGGAAAATTCAGCCATGTCCTGTTCAGTGATGCTGATGTCGACTGGGACGAAAAGGCCATCTATGTTCTTTGGGAGAAGGCTCATACAAGCACGGGCAAAAAACCATTACTTGTGGGATCTAACATAACCCCCAGAAATAGAATAACCATTTGGGGTCTATTAGAATCAATGGTCTACTACGGCTATGGGTCACTCCCGCCAAGAAATCAGGGTATATTTATGAAATTTATTTCCGGCATGGGTTACCTGGCCGATGCAAGCGTTCTTTTTCATTTTGACGATATGAATGATGAAGTCAGCAGCGACGACGTAGCCATCTCTGCTTTAGTCGGTCCGGAAAATATTTATATTGCCGCCGATGCTATCGTTAAATATGATCTGTCTGAAGCATGGCATACCTTTAAAAGAATACGGGCTCGTCACGTTCGGGATATCCTTCGGTTGGAAAAATGGATGTCCGCGAGGTATGGAGAGAAAAAGGCAGCGGAGATGATTTCATCCGTTGCCGAACTAGGCGTTTTTCAAATTACGAATGGTTTTTTTAAACCGCCGTTGCCACTTGAACCGTTGGATGGTTCTTTCTATGAGAATTTCAAAAAAATTATCAGGTATATTTATTCTGTGCCGGCTGCAAATTATCCGGTATTTTATCTTTACGTCGGCCTCCTGGGTATGCCAACCGTCTATCCTTATTTGATCATTGGCGGAATTATGCAACTTTACAAGGCGTCGTGGACGGATGCATTGGTCGGCTTTAGTAAAAAGCTTTTCTTGAGTTCTTATGTGTCATTCATGCAGAACAAAAAACCAAAGACTGAAGACAAAGAGCAAGTCGCTTTAGTGGCAAAAGATTGGGATCCCGCCTTGCAAAGAAAAAGCAAAGGACGTTGGCAATCCAAAGATTGGTGGTCCAGAGTACGTAATTTTCTTTCCAACAATTTGAATTGGGCTTTTGCGATTATTGCTGTTATTGAACTATTGATCTATGAATTTGTTTTAAGCCATACGTTTCTCTTTGCGTCAGATAAAATGTCATCTTTGGCTGAAAACGCTGCAAATACCGTGCAGGGATTCCTGGGCTCACTCAGTAAAACTTTGTTCTATATAGGTCACCATATTCCCGTAATTGCGGTCATTATCTGTTTTTTTACATATATGTGCCTGCTGGGCTTTTATTTGATTTGGCATAATAAGATAGGTATTGGCAGCAAATTTGTGGATTCATTAAAAAACACAAATAAAAAATTTTTAAAAATTGCCGCCTGGCCGTTTATTGCATTTGAAAAAATAATATTGTTTCCGATTATTGTTCCCTTGACGTTCGCCCGGTTAATTTTTAAAAAAATTTCTTAAGCCTTCTAACCTTGACGCGGACAAGTCAAAATATTTTTCAGTGATCTATAATGCGTCGGGATATACTCCAAAGCATGGAACTCATTAATATTAAAGAATACATTAAATTTTCCAAAATAAATTTTGAATGTTCTCGAACCGGGCGAAGACAATGATTGAAAGAAAAACCAATCACGTGTAAACTTATAAAAAGGCAGGAGAAGATCAGATGATCGCCGGTATGCTTTGAGCAGCCGGAGGAAAGTCCGAGCTCCGCAGGGCAGGATGGTCGCTAACGGCGACCGGGGGCGACCCCAGGGAAAGTGCCACAGAAAAAATACCGCCACGCGCAAGCGGGGTAAGGGTGAAAAGGCGAGGTAAGAGCTCACCGCTTTTCCGGTGACGGAAAAGGCATGGTAAACCCCATCCGGAGCAAGACCAAATAGGAGAACGTTTGAGGGCGGCCCGTTCGATGTTCTCGGGTAGCGTCGCTAGAGGCGTAAGGCAACTTACGTCCCAGATGAATGATCATCACCATGCCCGGGGTAACTCAGGTATGGAACAGAACTCGGCTTACGATCTTCTTCGCGCCTGATATGTAAATTAATAAATTTTTATGCAAGTACTGCGCTTTATAATAATACAAATCGGATCTATTTGGATCGAATTTACATCTTCTTTCCTCTTTCCTTCGCTTCACTATAAAGCTTCCAAACGCAAAGGCCTATTGCCAGAAAAAAAGAACAAAGCATGAAGTTGGGTGTCGTTCCGAGAATTTCGTCCACAAGATATCCAAGGTATAAAAATAAAAAAGAAGATAACACCATTGCAAATCCCCATGCCGACAGCATTAAAATTCCGCCATATTTTCGGATCTGATCAGGTTCTTCCTTTGGCTTTCGTCCTATCTGATAACCCTTCATATCATTTCATTCAACCCGCTTCAGAATATAAACATAAAAAACATTTAGTAGACTTTTTACACCAAGCGACCCTATAAATAAAAGTTTATTCTAATTGGATAATATTGATGAATCTTTTAATGAGATCCATCCCCAGTTCTGTAAAGATGGCAATTAATATAATAAAGAGGATGAAGACGATGATTAATTCGCGATTGCTTATTTTTTTGTATTTTCTTCTTATGATCCAAAGAACAATGCAACCTACAATAAATGCGAACAGATGAGGTAAATAGTTCATTTTCATCTCCTTTAAAAGAAAACAAATTTTTTATTGTTTAGATGTAAATACTAACCTTAAATATTATATATTGTATTTGATTAATGTCCATTGTATTTTAGAGATGAAGACAAAGAAAATAATGGGAGTGACCCAGTGGAATAGTCTGCGAATTTCTCAATCCCATTCCGCTTCGCTTCAGGGATATCCCTATCCGCTTTGCGGAAGGGACAATTCAACTTACAGACATTACCACACTATGTTTGTAATGTCTGAGTTTCATTGATTCGACTAGCGCTTCAGACTTCATCCCGACGGGTCGGGATTCGTCTTTAGCGAGTCTCATTAAAAAGGCCGAATCGAAATTCGGCCTTTTTTAATTTGTTAGATTTAATTTAATTACTTATCGTCATCGTCATCATCATCGAAAGAACCAATGCCTTCCGATCCTTCAGGAATTTCCGCCTGCAGTGAACGGCTGATACCGCGGACAAGCAGAAGCATAATGAAGAAAAGAATAATCATGGAAGCGATAAGAATAAAGATGACCGTCGCTGTCCATGCTTTTGATTCTTTTTCAATTTCCTTGGATACTTTCAACGCTTCATGGTTATATTTTTCAACGTCCAATCCCAGTCCTATCCATCCGAAACCGGCCGGTTCGGGAAGATTTGATGCGTAGAATTTGATAGGCGCGTAGGCAACAAACTTGGTAATACCACTGAATTTGTACATTAAAATTCCTGATTTACCTGTTGCCGCTTCCTTGGCGATATTAAATATATTGGGATCCAGGAAGCCAAGTTGGAACATATTCAACGCTTCCGCGCCTTTCTTGGCCAGTTCTGACGCATTTTGAGATGAAAGCGTTGGAACAATCGTTCCATCCTGATTAAGTCCAACAATGTGATAGTCAGCCGGATGAGAAACAA
>DJVN01000037.1 GCA_002441205.1 Syntrophaceae bacterium UBA6255
AATAACTTTCAAAGACTGTGATTTTTCACTGTTGAAATGATTTGTCTGCAGTGAAGATGTCACAATCATATTATGTATGGCTTAGGGTTTGGGGGTTTTTGTTTCCATGCGATATAATCTGCAATTTTTTGGATAGCCTCTTTGGGGGTATTGACGAATTCCACACCCGCATCATAACTTTCATCTTCACAGATTATTTTAATCCACTTGACTTTGCCCATGGCGCTTATCATTTGCTGAATATTTTTTAGTTTGAAATCTATTTTCAGAAGAGTGTCAATCGGCAGGAAGATATTAGATTGGATTTTCGTGCCAGACGCAGAAATGTCCTTACTGGTATTATAAATAACCTTTCCTTTGGGATATCTTTTCCCTCCGGCAACTATTGTTATGGTAACTTCACCGTCTTCTTTAAGCCTTTTTGCTCTTCTTTTCTCTTCCATTACGATCCATCTTGATTAGTGAATGGTTATTTTGGCAAATTACTCTTTTCGAGCATAAAAATTTGATGTGTTTTTTCCATTATCCCAAAAGAAATTAAAAAAACAAGGACTTTTTAGTGAGACTCTCTGAAAACGAGTCCCGACAAGTCGGGACGAAGTTTGTCCCTACCACCTGATGGTGGCGGGATAATTCGCTCTAAGACTATAGTCAAGGCTCATTAAAGAGTTAGTCGTAATGAGACTCAAATTTCATAAACAACGTGCAATGAAATTTGTAAGTCGAATTATCCAATCCCGATTTATCGGGATTGGAAACTATACCAGGCACGTCGTGCCGCGGTAAAACGAGCGCAGCAGGACGCGTTTTCAGCTGGTTTCATTGGAAGGCATAGGCAACGAATCGGCCATCGTGACTGAGACTTAAGTCAATATTCGTTTTCTTTTCATCGATATAAACCTGCGGGTATTGAAGTTCACCGTCTTGTTTCGTTCTTTTGATTTTTATTTGATGAAAGTTTAAAGAAAATCTTCTTGCTAAATCATGCGTCACACAACGACGCAAAAAAAGAGAAGGGTTGATTTTTTCTTTTTCCGGCAAAGCTTCAACACGCCAGATTAATTTATTCAGTACTTTAAGATTATCAGTGCCGACGCAATGGACATAGTCGGGGTTGGAGAAAAGACGTACTGGGACTCCGCCCTTTCCCAAAATGCCCACCTTGCCTTCCGCATATTTTGATCGATTTGTTTTAAGAACTACATTCCACTGTCTTGGGACAAAAGCGACAGCAGGCAATTTTTTTTTTACGATTTTATATGCGGTTTCCTTGCAGGCCCAAAGAGACCACAGGGCCAGATCAGGATTATCCGCGTTTTTTACATATTCAATTTCAGCATCTGTGAGGATCTTTTTTAGAAAGCGTGAATCCCCGCTTTTTCCCGCGTTCGACGCATCCTTTAAATCCACCACATCGTTCCCGACGCAGGGCAAAATAGTTTTCCTCCATCTGCGTTAGTTTTTCAATAATCTGTTTGGCATATTCCCTTTGTACCCGAAGTTCACTGCCTTCCGCCGTTTGCGGAGTAAAGATTTCCATTGTTACCGAAAATTTCTCGCCCCACGCGGGAATGGCACTGTAATTTTCCTGCCGGTCCCCGCGCAGATACATGCACATGACTTTGCAGTCTTCCAGATTTTTAATAAATCGTCCCACCCCATAAGAAAAACCTTCCTGATCTACACGTCCGGTACGGGATCGCTTACCTTCGGGAAATATCATGATCGTTTCTCCGTTACGAAGCAGATACATACATTTTTCCAGAGATTCTTTCATCTTTTCACGGGCGCCGCCCCGGTTGATGGGAATACACTTGGACAAATAGCACAATATTGTCAGAACAATGTTATTTTTATAGTTATTCCATTCCGGCAGATTCCAGGGAACCTTTTTATAATGGATTATATGCTGCCCCAGGCTAAACATGGCATAACTTAAAATAAAAGAATCAATCATGGTTAAATGATTAGAGCAGATAATCCATCCCCCTTTGTGCTTCGTAAATTCAGTAGCACAATGGCGACGGATTTCTTTTAAATCCCTGACCCGGTACAAGAAAATCCTGGAGACAAGAAAATACAGAGGCGCTATGATTAATACGGTAATGCGTCCTATGAATTTTTGCAGACACAAAAGTATCCGGGATTTTCTAGTCATCTTCTACCCAAGTTTTTGTTTGATGATTTTAATGGCGTCTCCGATCGTGCGGATTTTATCCGCTTCATCATCATCAACACTTATTCCGTAAACATCTTCGCACTTAATGATTACGTCCACCAATCGAGCGGAGTTCACTTTCAAGTCGTTCAGAATATGCGTGTCGAGTGTCGCTGTTGCCAGACGGTCCTGATTCTTGGCGTACGGCCTTAAAATGTTAATCATCTCTTCAAAAATCTTCTTGTCATCCATAAAAAATTCTCTCCTTCAATATTTATTATTATTATTTCCCTTCCCATTTTTTGAATATGATACAGCTATTGACATCGCCAAATCCGAAACCGGCTTTGGCGATAATTTTTAATTCCGGAAACTCCAGACATTTCTGCGGAATTTTCGGAGCAAAATTTTCTATATCCGGGTGCACATCTTCACTGTTGATTGACGGATGAAGGAATCCTTTATAAAGCTCAAGAGCGACCGCCACAGATTCTATGGCACCGGCAGCGCCCAGGCAGTGACCAATCAGTGATTTTGTAGACTGAATATAGGGGAAATTTTCCGGAGTACGCTCCAGTGCCTCTGCCCAATTTTTCACTTCATGAGGATCAGCATAGGTTGCCGTCAGGTGTCCGTTGATCGCGTCCACTTGGGTCGGATCAATACCTGCATCATCCAGCGCACCTCGAACGCATCTTTTGACGCCTTCGGGATTGGGCGCGGTCATGGACCCGCCCATTCTCTGTCCACCGCAATTGACGTAACCGCCAAGGATTTCCGCATAGATTCGTGCACCTCTGGCTAACGCCGTTTCTAATTCTTCCAAAACAAGCATCGCACTACCTGAGCCGGGAACAAACCCAGCGGCCGTTGCGCTTAACGGACGTGAACCAGCCGAAGGATTGTCGTTGAATTTACGACATAGCACACGCATGGCATCGAAGCCTCCCCAAATGTAAGGCGTCGCCCCTTCAGAGCCTCCGGCCACCATGCGTTTGGCTAACCCGATTCTAATCCTCCACATGGCGTCAATGATGGCTTCATTGCCGGTAGAACAGGCGGAAGAGTTCGATGTCACCTGATTGCCCGTGGCCAGTAAACCGGAGATGCGCGCGCTGGTTCCACTGCTCATAACCTGCTCAACGACTCTGCTTCCCAATCTTCTTACCTTACCCTCGTTAATCAAAGGAACGACGGTATTGGCGATCGTATCCATTCCTCCGATACCGGAACCGGCAATCACGCCGGTATCCCAATCAACGGTATCGTCATCGTCGCTTTTCAGATTTAATCCGGCATCCTTCCAGGCATCCACCGCCGATACCGACGCATAACCGATGTTATCATTGATCGATAAAAGTTTTTCATGGTCAAAATAACTGGATCTGATCTCATCAAAATTTTGCGGCACACCGGCAATCTGACAGCCGAAATTTAATTCCTGTAACCTGGGGATAAAACGAATGCCCGAAATCCCACCTCTTAGGGCTTTTTCGAAATCTTCCAGACCGTTCGCATTGGGCGCCGTCACTCCCATTCCTGTAATGACAATTCTTTTTTTCATTGATCCACTCCTACTCCCGATAATTCCCCACTACAAATTATTTCACCGTTTTCCTTTTCCATGGAAACACTGGCTTTGATGGTAATTTTTCGAAAATAAATTTTTTTCGCTTTGATGATAACCCTTTCGCCCGGTTTCACAATTTGCTTAAATTCCACACCGTCCGCCAGAGAAAACAAACTGATGGGCAGTTTCATGTCGCCGGGCCGCATGTTTTTTTGGCGCGACAGAAGATATATCCCGAAAGCAACCACACCGACCTGCGCCATCGTTTCAATCAGAATGACGCCCGGCGTGATGGGATTGCCGGGGAAATGCCCGCGATAAAAATATTCGTCTTCGCGAAAGCGGTACGCCCCGACGATCTGCTCATCATCAAGGCTGATAATTTCATCAATAAACCGGAACGGCTCCTGCTGCGGTACAAGCCGCAGAACTTCCTGTTTCAGGCTTTCGTCAGCCTCCATAAAGACCTCCGTTGACGTGGATGACCGAACCGTTGATGTAACTTCCCTTTTTCGCCAGAAAGGCGACCACTTCAGCAACTTCCTCCGGCCTGCCGACACGCCCCAGAAGAATTTCCTCTGTGGCTTTATTTTTTATTTCCTCCGGCAGTTCTTTCGTCATTTCCGTGTCAATAAAACCGGGGGCCACGGAATTTACCAGAATGTTTCTTCCCTTGAGTTCCCGCGCGAGTGATTTGGTAAAGGCGTCCAGTGCCGCTTTTTCCATTGTGTAGGGAATCTGTCCGGCATTGCCTGTATGACCGACAACGCTGGAAATATTGATGATACGACCGGCGGCACTGCGGAACATAAATTGACGCAATATCCTCTTGGTCAGATACCAGACACCACGCGTCAATGCCCTTTGTTCATCAAACTGCTCCACTTTCATGGAAATGATATC
>DJVN01000215.1 GCA_002441205.1 Syntrophaceae bacterium UBA6255
TCTTAAATCATTGGGGTTGATGTCTTCCAGCACCCCATGCACATTGATGTTCCCCTGAACAATTTCAGCGTCAACCCCCTCACATATATGACGAACAGCCTGTCGTTTGCTGTAAGAATGCGCTTTATCGGGGATTCTGAGAACAAGCAACTCCTGATCCAGGGAAATCAGATCTATTGGAATGACGACCAATGACTTACGATTATCTACTATAAGATTCAGAGGGATATGACGTTTCAAATCAAACGTTGCCGAATCGACAAAACGAACCGCAACTTTATCGTTAAGACACGGCCCCGGCTCCCCCTGTTGAAGAAATTCCTCTCCCGTACTGTAATCCTTGACATGAATAAAAACCTGCTCTTTGATAAAATTAAGATGATTGATAATGTTAATAAGCGTCTTTTTAGTGACTTTCGGGGCAGTGGCTTTGGCGGAAGCCACTACACGGGGATTGATTCTCTTCAAGGGAAGATCATCCTTGAAAGTTGTAGGTTTTTGACCGACTTGTTTTTGGTTATGATTTGTTATTGTTTGATAGGCCAGTTGAAAAGGACGCAGAAGAGAAGAATATTCTAAATCAGCGGCGGATATACCTCCTCCGGAAGATTGCATCAAGCTGCTTTTAGCATTTCCAAAAATTTCATGGTAGTTTTCTTCAGTGTGCCACGCATTTTTCAAAATCCTCACCGCACGCAATAGCGGAGTCCGTTTGATTACGTTTTGCTGCCCGTCATGTCTGAAATTTTTAAAAAACTCCATAAAGAGCCTCACTGCTTTAAATCAATGAAAATCCCTCTATTCTTGAGTATACCGGAGTTTTTTAACTGCTCTCCGCCTTTCGGTACTTCTTTTTTCTATTTTATCCTCTTGCCTACAGGTTTTCTTCCCTTACAGAGAATCAACGGCGAATAAGTGAATCGTCGCGGATTTCTGAAAAAATTTTTAAAGTCTATTACAAATTGTTCGCTGCCGCCCGGATATGTTTTCAATACTTCCGGCGCTTTCTTAATCCCTATTTCAACTTTTTTCATCCAATTGAATTCATCTGCGGTTTGAAGTTCTCCGAAGATTAGATGATGCGGCATAATGTTGATGCCGATGTCCTCGAAATTCAAATCATAAAGATGAGCATAGAATTTGCGCCCGGCAAAAAGATCGAAATTATAATGATCCTGAGCGTAGAACATGAATTGTTTAATGACTGCCTCTATCTGAGCCGGCATTTCCCAGTGGCTGAGACAATTATGGTCAAGATCAAGCAGACATATATAGCCGCCCGGCTTAAGATTGACGCTGATATTCTTGATGATGTCAAAAGCGCCCTCGCGATAATATTCAAGCACGAAGCGCACCCAGATAAAATCGAATTGCCCAAGATCTTTCATCGGGAAACGAATATCTCTGACTTGAAAGTCTATGCCCCTTTTTCCACCGTAGAATGAGCGCGCATGTTGAATGCGACTCTCTGAAATATCCACTCCTACCGCCTCGCCATCAGGCCGAATCAAATCGTGTAAAAGAGCGGTGGTCTTGCCCGGACCGCAACCCACATCCAGCACCCGCGCCCCTGAGCCAATACCAAACCATAAAGCCTGCTTCTTCACCTCTTCCGGGTCAGTTTTCAGATCAAGGCGCTTTTCCTCCTCATCATTTTCCATTAAATAAGCCTGCGTCTGCGTCATCCATCCTCCGTTTTTATTTTTTTCCGATTTTTCTTTGTCAAATGAATTTGAAATTCAATGAATTGGCTCTTATTCATCAACCGGCATTAGCGATACATCATGTTATTTTGCGTGCATCTCTCCGGAATCCATTTTTTGCGTTGTATAGAAATTGATAAAAGCCTCGACAATATCCCGGCTGAAATGAACATCGCTTTCCCTGCGCAGCATTGCAATTGCTTCATGGATAGGGATGGGATCGCGATAAAGACGTTTGGCTGTAATGGCCTCAAAGAAATCGGCAACCGCGATGATTCGCGACCCGATGGGGATTTCGTGTCCCTTTAATCCGCGAGGATATCCGCTGCCATCAATTTTTTCGTGATGCGCTTCGGCTATTTCAGGAATAAGGCTGTACGATCCGTGAAAATCAATCTGTTCCAGTATGGTTCTTGTTTTTACGGCATGCGTCTTAATGGTTTCATATTCTTCTTCGGTAAGAAGCCCTTCCTTTTTCAGCAGGGCATCGGAAATGCCGATTTTGCCGTAATCATGCAGGGAAGCGGCCACCCCTACTACTTCCGTATAATCGGATGGCATGTTCATTTCCTTGCATATCCCAACAGCGTATTCAGTCACCTTTTCGGAATGACCTGCTGTAAAAGGATCTCGCGCGTCAATGCTCGCCGCCAGCGCTTTTAATATCGACTTCAACTGGCTGGTGCGTTCTTCGTGCAACTGAGCATTGCGTATGCTTACGCCAAGAACGGAAGCCACACCCATCAAAAGACGAAGATCACTTTCTACAAGCACTCTCTGTGTTTTGACGTTATCAACGGTCAGGACACCGACAGGATTGTTATCGGAAATAATCGGACAGCAAATAAACGATTGAGAACCCATGTCCTTCACAAACTGCAGACTTTTTTGTGAAAGTCTCCCGGCGATGGTATTAATATCATTAACGAGATACGGCTTTTTTTCCCTGAAAGAGGTTACAAAAACGCCCTTTGACTGCGGTTTGGTCAAATCGAATTCAGTCGCTTTTACGATATTCAACTGTTTTTCAGTATAACCGTAACCTGTTTTAAAAATAAGCCTTGTTTTTTCCTTGTTGGCAAAAAGGATAATGCTTCTGTCATATCCGAGTCTCTTTTCCAATATGTGAGTTACATTGTTCAAAATGTCATCTATATTCACATATCGGTTAATCGCTTCACCAATCTCATGCACCATTTGCGAGTTGTTATAATTAATTTCCATTTGCTTAATTAAGTCATCGCGTGAATGCTCAAGGTTCAGAATGCTGTTCCTGAGTTGCTTCTTCGTCTGCCTGTCGCTTAAAAAAGTCACCATAAGGGCAGTTGTTATTGCTATCGGGACAAAATATATCAGTTCATCAATCGGATAGACTATCGCCAAGATTATACTGATCACAGCTAATAATACAGTGATGATATTTCTGGCTCTCTTAAACAGATAGGAACGGTTACTTTCCAGAGAAATGATATAACGGCAGCATTTTCCTCCCTCAAAAACACACTCAGGATGCTCTATTTGGGGGATGGCATTGTTAAACATAAGAGAAATTGATTCAAAATGGCCCATTCTGTTTTCGCATTGAAATGGTTGTTCCTGAACACCTTCTTTGGGTGTAACTGTAATCTCAATCTTGTTTAAACTTATTTTTTTTGTTTTATATGCAGATGACTTTGAGAATTGACTGACCAATTTACCGGCAAGCTCATACGCCTGTAAAGGATTGATCATTCCAAGCACGTACTGTCTCATGACACCGATGGATTCAGGAGAAGCCGCATAACGACCGGCTTCCCGCGAAATGTTGGAGGAACCGGTCATTTCTTCAAGCTTTTCGTGAAAAAGATTAATTTGTTCCTGGGTAAACCAGTGATTCTGATCGGCTACCTCATACGGCTCCATATGAGCATGCTCATATATCTTATCGATGTTTACATGCTCATAACATTTTTTGATATACTTAATGTAGCTATTGACTATGCGGCTGCTATACAGAGGTTCTGAATCCAAATAAGAGTCCCCCGGACAAATACGAAACTAATTGGAATTATTAATTCCGAGTTTTAAAATTATAAGTTTTATATATAAAAAAGTCTTTTTTGTCAATGAAATACAGCAAAAATCAGTCCGCGCAGTTCACCTGAAGATGGGAATACAGTATTTCATGAACAAATGAACCGTGCATTCGATATTGGTAAAATAATTATTTATGGATAAATTGTGATTGCTTTGTGGAACAATAATTTATCATTTATTTTTTTCATTTTCAAAACTAAGTATAATATGTTACGAAACCTGCGGTTAATTAAAAATATTTCATATGCTGGTGAGTAATCAGAATGAAAAAACTATTGTTAATAAATCCCGTGGGCCGTAAGAGCGGCTTTTTGTCAAGCAGGTCTACGACATACCCACCGCTTAGCCTTGCGTATGTAGCTGCTTTGACGCCATCCGACTGGCAAATTAAAATTCTGGACGAAAATTTCGATGATTTTGTATTTGAGGAAGCCGACCTTGTCGGCATTACCGCTTTTACCAGCAACATTAACCGCGCTTATGAAATAGCAAAATTTTACAGAGCAAAAAATATCAAGGTAATCCTTGGGGGAATACATGCTTCCATGCTTCCCGATGAGGCATTACAGTTTGCCGATGCCGTAGTCATCGGTGAGGCGGAAAATATATGGGGAAAAGTCATCCGGGATTTTGAAAACAATGCCCTGATGCAGCAATACAAGGGAGAGGTTGTCGATTTAACAAAACTTAAAATTACTCCGCGCAGGGATTTATTGCATCCCGACTATTTCTGGCAAACAGTGCAGACATCCAGAGGCTGCCCATTAAATTGCAATTTTTGCTCTGTCTCCCGATATTTGGGCAGGCAATACCGCCAGAGAACATCCGAGGATATTCTAAAAGAAATCGAGGGCATTCAGGGTGATTACATCTTTTTTGCGGATGATAACCTGATCGGATATGGCAAGGAAGCGTTTCAACGCGCCAAAGATCTCTTCTCGGGAATGATCAGTCGAAAACTCAATAAGAAGTGGTGGATGCAGACCTCCATCAACGCCGCGGAAGATGAAGAAGTCATAAAGCTGGCAGCCGAAGCCGGTTGTCTGTTCGTCTTTATCGGATTTGAAACCATCACGACCGATTCATTGAAAAGTTTCAAAAAAGGTGTGAATATTAAAGTTGGCGTGGATAACTATAAAAAAGTCGTCGATGTTTTTCATAAATACGGTATTGCCGTCCTCGGCGCATTTATCATCGGAAGCGACTATGAAACGTCTGAGTACTTAAAACAGCTCAGTAAATTTTTATTAAAATCAAGCATCGACATATTTCAAATTTCTTTGCTCACTCCAATTCCCGGCACTGATTTAATTGAACAATTGAAAAAAGAGAAACGATTGATTTATACGAATTATCCATCCGACTGGGATAAATACAGGTTTTCATACGTGGTTCATAAAATCAACGGATCAACTCCGGAACTGATTTATACCGCAAGTAATTTCATTAAAAAAAATCTTTATTCTTTTCCTACTTATCAAATAAGATTACTTAAATCATTTTTAAATATACAAAAATTAACAAATTGGGCGGCTGTATACAAAATTAACCAGGGATATAAAAAAGCTTGGAAAAATTCACATTACTATTCAAAATATCCTTCAAAGCTTCCTCGAAATTGATCCGGAATTGATTTTGAGTCAATCAATAAATATGAAACGCTTCCTAATCGTCAACGAGACTCACTACGTCTTGCAAATTTCACTACGCCTATAGTGACCTTTAGGTTATACGCTTGTGAAATTTGAGTCTCATTAAAACTTGGGACTCACTATCCCGCTACGCTGCGCTTCGGGGATAATTCGACCAGCAACCTTCAGTGCACTACGTTTCTGAAGCTTGGGTCTCATTATTTGTTTTTGCGCATGGAAGCGAGCTTTGTCTGAAGGTCGTCTATGCGTTTGTGGTTGTCATCCGATCCTATGTAGGAGCGAAAAAGCCATTCCTGCTGGCGCATAGCCTGATCAAGACTGGAATTCAACAGAAGATGCGTGAGTTGCTTGGTTTCCTTGAGACAGCCGCGGTCATACGTTGCCATTTCGCGCGCGATGGCTCCGACCTCTTTCAGCAATTCCCCTTCGGGATAAATGCGTGATACATATCCCATCCGCAGGGCTTCCTGGGCGTTCCAGATGCGTCCGGTAAGGGCCGATTCCATGGCATTGCTCAAGCCCACGATGCGCCACAGCGGATCCATGGTCGGATTGAGAGAAAGCACGATTTCACGCTGTCCGAATCTGGCGCGTTCAGACGCATAACGGATGTCGCACATCATGGTCAAGTCAAATCCTCCGGCAATGGCCGGACCACCCACCGCGCAGATGACGGGCTGTTCGCAAAACATGACCGAACGATAAGCACGATGAAACAATGCGGTATAGGCCTCGTTATTAACTTTTTGTAAGGTGCGGATATAGGTCAAATCAAATCCGGCGGAAAAATACCTTTCGCCACCGGTAAACACGACGACATTCACGTCCTGACGGCGCGAAAGATCGGTAAATATAGTTTCGATTTCCTCCAGCACTTGAGGTGACAGAGAGTTGCCCTTATCCGGCCTGTTTATGGTAACAGTGGCTACTTTTTCTTCAACAGAAAGCAACAGATATTGCGCTGCCATAATTTCACCTTTCTATTATTTTTTGTGTTTAATTATTTTTGGTTTCAATTTAATCTTTTTCTTAGCCGAAACAGCCGGCTTGTTCTTTTTTACCTTTGATTTTTTCATTTTTTTCTCAATGGCCGGTTCCAAAGCCAGCTTAATCACGTCCATCATGTCTTTGATAAAATGAAAGGAGATTTTCTCTTGCACATTTTCCGGAATATCCGCAATATCCTTACGGTTCCAGTCCGGCAATAAAATTGTCCTGATCCCCGCGCGATAGGCTGCAAGAACTTTTTCTTTAATGCCTCCAACGGGCAGCACTGCTCCGCGCAATGTGATTTCTCCGGTCATGGCCAGATTTTTTTTCACCTTGCGTTTGGTCAGGAGCGACGTAAGCGCTGTCAGCATCGTGACCCCCGCCGACGGTCCATCCTTGGGTATCGCTCCCGCCGGCACATGAACATGAATATCCATGTTGTCAAAAAACTCTGAATCCACACCCAGTTCTTCGGCGTTCGTGCGGATGAAGCTCAATGCCGCCGCCGCTGATTCTTTCATAACGTCTCCAAGCTGACCGGTCAGCGCAAGGCCTTTCTTGCCCCTCATCGCCGTGGCTTCAATAAAGAGTGTGTCCCCGCCCACCGGCGTCCAGGCCAGTCCGATCGCAATGCCGGGTTTGGTAATCCGAGCGTCAAGATCTGTTGGAACCCGCACCGGCCCGAGATAAACCGCTATATCTTTTTCCGTAAGTGTTTTGGATTTTATGCTGCCTTCCGCAATCTGTGCGGCAACACCGCGGCAGGCGTTGGCAATTTCTCTCTCCAGATTGCGCACACCGGCTTCCCGTGTGTAACCGGTTATTATCGCGTTGAGCGCCTTGTCGGTTAATTTAAACTGAGTTTCACTCAGGCCGTTTTCTTTTAACTGCCGTGGAATCAAGTACCGTTCGGCAATTTTTACCTTCTCTTCCTGCGTGTAACCGTTGAGCTCGATAACTTCCAGCCTGTCCAGCAAAGCGGGAGGAATGGTATCCAGCATATTGGCCGTGGTAATAAACATGACCTTGGACAGATCAAACGGCACATCAAGGTAATGATCGGAAAACGTATTATTTTGCTGGGGATCCAGAACTTCCAGCAACGCCGAGGATGGATCGCCGCGAAAATCACTGCCGACCTTATCTATCTCATCCAGCATAAATACGGGATTATTTGATTCCGCCCGCCTGAGGCCCTGGATAATGCGACCGGGCAAAGCGCCGATATATGTACGGCGATGACCGCGGATTTCGGCTTCATCACGCACCCCGCCCAGCGATATGCGTACAAATTTACGACCCAAAGCCCGGGCGATGGAATGTCCCAGTGATGTTTTACCTGTTCCGGGAGGGCCGACAAAACACAAAATCGGTCCCTTGGAATCGGGTTTAAGCTTGCGCACCGCCAGGTACTCTATAATGCGCTTCTTGGGCTTGGCCAAGCCATAATGGTCCTCGTCAAGAACCTGACGTGCTTTGGCAATATCAATATTATCAGACGTCGATGCATTCCAGGGCAGAGCCGTCATCCAATCCAGATAGGTCGAAGCAACGGTGTATTCCGCTGACGAAGGATGCATGCGGGATAATCTTTCCAATTCTCGCAACGCCTCTTTTCTGGCCTCTTCGGGAAGATTTTTCTCCTCAATGTTTTTACGGTACTCATCAGTTTCCACCGTATTCTCATCGCCCTCTCCCAGCTCCTGCTTAATGGCCTTCATCTGCTGACGCAGATAGTATTCCCGCTGGTTCTTGTCAATATCATCCTTGACCTTATTTTGAATTTTATTCCCCAGTTCCAGAACTTCCATCTGATGATTAACCATCAGAGTCAGTTGCTTCAGACGTTTTTTGACATCGGCAATGCTCAACACTTTTTGCTTATCTTCCACCGGCGCGTTGATAATGGACGCGATTAAATCGGCCAGCGTGCCCGCTTCCGTAATGGATTTGGCCATCGGACCGAATTCCGGCGGCAGGAAAGGCGATAATTTTAATATTTTGTCAAACAACGACAACAGATTGGCCATCAGCGCTTCCGTTTCCAGATCCTTGACATCCGTCTCTTCAATGATTTTAATACGCGCCTGCTGATAAGGTTTGCCTTCAATGATTTCTTCTATTGAAAAACGACTGACCCCCTGCAACAGCATTTGCGTGTGATTATCCATGGTTTTAGCCATCTTCATAATCACGGCGCAGGTACCCACGGAATGCAAATCATCCTTGGTATATACATGGGGTTTTTCCGGTTCTGTCTTTGTCATGATCAGACCGATAAGACGATCTTTTGTCATGGCTTCATCCACCAGAACGGATGCGGTGCCGGTGACTTCCAGCGGGATCATTGTTTTGGGAAAAACGAGCACATTATGCAGAGGCAGAAGGGGAATCACTTCCGGTATATTAAAAGTATTTTTATTTTGCGGGACATTCTGTTCCGTCATTTTGACCTCCAGTTTTTTCTTAGAATGAGTATATAACTACTTTCCCGTAATAACTGATACACGATGCGATTTGTTCATGGGCAGTTTTTTCATCCTCACCATTAAAATTCCATCGGCGTACGAAGCCTGAGCCGACTCCACGTCCACGGATGAGGGTAAAACCACGTGTCTCTCAAAATAACCATGCGGAATTTCAGCCTGACAATAACGTGCGTTTTGCAGAAGCTGAATGGCTTTGCGAATCCCCGCAAGCTTGACTTTTTTACGGCTGACTTCGATATGAAGTTCTTCCTTGTTCAGTCCCGCCATGTCAGCAAGCACCATGATTTCGTCCGACGATTCATAGACATCAATGTTGGGACGCCAGATGCATTCATAGTTTCTAAAAGCCGGACGTACCAGATGAAATACTTCATCCACAACTTTTTGAAACTCGTCCTCAAAATTACTGCCGAAATTAATTTTTACGAAAGTCATTTTTTACTGCCTCACAAATCGGTCACGCTAGTTTTTAAATATAATAATTCCCTGTCTCTTTGTAAACATCCCTTCAAAACGATTTTAAATTCACGCGATGATGTTTATATTTCTAAATCTACTATTTTCTATATCGGGCAATAATGCTGTCCACCGTATCGTCCTCAGCTTCAGTGTATGTATGGAGCAAATCCGTTACTTCATTGTGCAGCTTCTGGTTATTTTTCAGAGTCTCCGCCTCTTTTTTATCGGCGACGATTTTATCAATATATTTGTCGATCATACTATTTGCCGTTTTGTTAATAATCTCATACGCGCTTCCGGATAAAGCTATATTTTTGATGCTCTCACTGTCCGTATCCAGAATGGCCTGCATGGCGGTTTTGTTCCTGACCACTTTCATCATGCTGTCACCAAATATCTTTTTCACGGATGCCTCACGGAATGAACGGATATTAATCTGTTTTTCGTCTTCCGAGCCTTTTGCCATGCCTGCATATTTACTATCAGTAACAATGTTTTTCAGATTTTTAATTGAATTAAAAGGATAGTATTGCATGACTGCATAAGCAACTTTTTTGGGGATATCACCGGCGGGATCGACCTTTAATTGGTATATGAATTTCGCTTTGTTTCTTCCCAGACATTCAATCTGAAATGAACCGTTCATCAAGACAATTCGTACGTGCCTTTTTTTCAAAGGAATCTTTACTTCATCGGTATGATAGAAAGTGATTTTGGCCAGGCCATTTTCATAGTCATATAACGTTTCATTTTTGAGCACGATATCCCGTCTGTCTATCAAAAAAGGATTTTGAACAATATACATGACGTAATTGTTGCGATCATATTTTTTTTCAATCCGTGCGCTTTCACAATCAGAAAGCCATTTAGGATATTGCGCCATATCACGCAGCGCTTCGCCGATCACTTCCATTTTTACGTCTATTTTCGTTACAGCCATATATTCCATGAGATTCGTTCCCGGCACGGAACGCTCATACAACTTGATCCCGCCGCTGTCCTTGACTTTAGCCCACCCACCGGCGGCGTATGCAAAATCGGTTGCGCACAAACAAAAAAGCAGTAAAGTCATGACTCCGATGTTTATTTTTTTCATGTTGTACTCCAAAAAACTGATGATTTTTCACACCCAATCCACTTCCGGTTTTTTTCTGGAGACGGTATTCGTAAATTGGTATGCTGGATATCCCATCGCCAGAGCAGCGTAAACGCGCCTGCCCCGCGGAACATGTAGTTCTCTTCTGATTTTTCCACGCCATCTCAAAACAAGGGTTAGCAGTCCAAGAAAGCAGGTTCCCAGCCCGAGTGTGTGCGCGTAATTAATGATTGTTCCTGCGGCAATATTGCAGTCATCACATGCAAACGGCTTATTTTTAGGCGCGTGAATTAAGATAAGGACAGGAGCATTATGTAAAATAAAATCTCTGCCGGTCTGAGCGTTCTGCTCCTGAACATAACTCATGACCTTGAGGTAACGGTTTTGGGACAAACCGGTAAGGTCCAACAACAGGCGGCCTGTACGGTTTTTTGTTTTATTGAACAAGCGGCTGGCCAGACCGAATATGCCTCCCGCCGTTTTTTCGATAAGATGCTTATCCGTCATGATAATATATCCGATATCCTGACTGTTACTCGCGGTGGGAGCATAGCGTGATACGTCAAGAATTTTTTCAATGATTTCCCGCGGCACCGGTTCATTTTTAAATTGTCTGATGCTTCTTCTGCTGGTGATGATATCGCGATAAACATCCGGATTGAGGTTTTTTCGATTAACGGGGGTGATTTCTTCTTTTTTGAGGCCATCATGAATGATGGCATCGCAGGGGCAAACGGCGATACAGTGACTGCAGCAGTTGCATAAATCAAGGTCGACCACACGAGACTTGCCGCCAACATTGCGCCACACCCCCATGACACAGTCACGGACGCAAAGCATACATTCACTGCATTTTTCTTCACGTTTTTCAATTCGCATTACATTATTCCGCGAAGGGAGCCGTTTTTTTTGAAGATATTATTTACGTATGTGGATATATAAAGAAGTGCCTTGTGTGTCAATAAAATAGTAACTCAACTATCGGGAAATGCTATGTTATCCTTACCTATTGCGGCGGCAAAAAATATTCCGCCGCAATAGTTCCGGATTTTTTTAATGATTCAAATGTCATCCAGGTTTGTATTTGAACGACACCCTCATTTTTACCCTGTATTCAACGACCTTATTGTTTTCAACTCTCATGTCCAGTTCTTTCACTTCGGCAACCCTGATTTCTTTCAGACTTTTCGCAGCCGATTCCACAGCTTTTTTGGCCGCTTCTTCCCATGACTTCTCACTACCTCCGATAATTTCAATGACTTTGTAAATGCTGCTCATAATTCTTCTCCTTTCTTTTTATTGGTTGAAAAGAACAAAAACATCACATGCCGGCTTTAGGGACCGGTAATAATGAACAACGTTAATCTAAATCTTCACAACTAGAAAACAATATCGAAGAATATATCTTTTAAAATCGGACAATGCATTTGAGCATCTGAATTAGCATGCAATGTAAAAAGCACAGAGATCATTAGCAATAAGCTTGCATGTTTAGTTGTGATTATACTTCTTTTTTTAAAAACGTCAACCGGAAAACATCAATGTTTAACTACTTTGAGCAATAAATTGCATACTTACGTTTTAATTGAATTTTACGGGGAAATGCCTTACACTGGCCACAGGAGTTCAGGAATCTTATATAAGATCAGCGTGAAAAAAATTTCCCGCTCGAATATAAAACAAGGAGTATTTTATGCACACATTTACACTGGACAAACCGGACAATTTAATTGACTGGTGGGAAGAAAGCGTAAACAAATTCGCCGATCGAAAACTTTTCGGCAATAAAAACAAAAACGGGGTTTACGAATGGATCACTTATCAAGAAATCGGTGATCGCATCAACCATTTGAGAGCGGGACTCGCTCAATTGGACGTTAACCAGGGAGACGTGGTCGGCATTATCGCCAATAACCGCCCCGAGTGGCCGTTTGCGCTTTTGCCACGTGGGGACGTCTGGCGCGATTTGTTCCGATGTATGAAGCAGAACTCATTCAAATATGGAAATACATCATCACGGATAGTCAGATCAAAGTGCTGTTCGTTTCGAAACCGGAAATTTACGAAAAAATAAAGGCCTTTCCAAAAGATATCCCGACACTCAAGCATATCTTTATCATCGAAAGCGATGGTGAAAATTCCATGAACGCTTTGGAAAAGAAAGGGGCTGCCAAATCTGTTCCACCGCAAGTCCCCGAACCGGGCGATATCGCCGAACTTATTTATACCTCAGGCACAACCGGCAATCCGAAAGGTGTTTTACTCTCCCACGGCAATTTTACCAGCAATTCCCTCGCTGGAATCAAGATGTATCCTGAGTTAAAAAAGAACGATGGGAAAGATGCCCTGACCCTTGCGATTCTGCCCTGGGCGCATTCCTACGGCCAAACCGGTGAATTGTTCGCGGTCATTCATATGGGCGGCGCGATGGGACTGGCGGAGAGTGCTGCCACGATCGTCAACGATATCGTCGCGGTTAAGCCTACCTGGCTTGTTGCCGTACCCCGTGTCTTCAACAGGATTTACGACGGGCTGTGGACAAAAATGAACAAGGAAGGCGGTCTGGCTAAAACACTCTTTGTGATGGGCGTCGAAGCGGCTAAAAGAAAACGCGAACTTGCGGCCGAAGGGAAAAACTGCCTGATGACCGACCTCAAATTAAAACTGGCGGATAAAATTGTCTTTAAGAAAATCAGAGAACGCCTGGGAGGAAGATTAATGGGCTCGATGAGCGGCAGCGCGGCCATGAACCCGGAAATCGCGCAGTTTTTCTTTGACATCGGAATCCCTATTTATGACTGCTACGGACTGACGGAAACATCGCCCGCCGCCACGATGAACGCCTCCTACGATTACCGTTTGGGCAGTGTCGGTAAAGCCATTGATAAAGTCAAGATTGTCATCGATTCATCCGTGGTCGAAGAAGGCGCAACGGACGGAGAAGTTATTGTGTACGGTCCGAATGTCATGAAGGGTTATCATAACCGCCCCGAAGACACCAACGCTACAATAACCGCAGACGGCGGATTCCGCACCGGAGACCGTGGACGACTGGACGAGGACGGTTTCCTCTACATCACCGGACGCATCAAAGAGCAGTACAAACTGGAAAACGGGAAATTCTGTTTTCCCGTCGCGCTGGAAGAAGAAATCTGTCTGGTACACTTCGTCCAGCAGGCCCTTATTTACGGTCTCAATCGCCCCTACAATATTTGCATTGTTGTTCCCGATGCTGAAGTCCTTTTGGATTACGCTAAGGAAAAGGGATTGCCGCAAGACATGAAAGAACTGGTCGCGCGAAAGGAAATTATCGACATGCTAAGCGAAAATATCGCCAATCATTTGAAGGGGAAATTCGGCGGTTATGAAATTCCCAAGAAATTTTTGCTTCTTGCGGAACCATTCAGTGTGAATGACGGCACGTTAACCCAGACGTTGAAACTAAAACGGAAGGTCGTTCTGGATAAACTCAAAGATCAGATTGAAGCGCTTTACAAATAGATCTCGAAGCTGGAGAAGGCCGTGCCTGACCGGCATGCCTATCTTATTTGATCGGGTCTTTTCCCGGAGAGAATACTGTCTATGGTGTTCTGCTTGGAATAATGACCTCTCGTAACAACACCCATGAATCCTTCCTGCCCAAGAATTTTTTGCCTTATTTTATCCGGCGGCAATTCTTCTTTCAGTGCCAGAACATCATCACGCAATCGTTCCATTCTGGCAACTTTTTTGAGCAGCGCTTCCTTGCCGTTCGGTACCGCACCCTTGAGATTGCAGAACACTGTATTTATTTCCAGCCGTGATAATTTTTTCAGCGTTTCCAGAATCTGTAGATAATTCTCGTCCTGCCGGAGATAGATAAACGTTGTCCCGCAAAAAAGATCCCCGGTAAACAGCCATTTCCTATCAGGTTCATACAGACAAATGTGATCGTCGGTATGCCCCGGCGAGTTGATAACGTCAAAGTGAAAACCATCGGCATCGAAATAAGAACCGATAGCCATTGGCTGAGAACGCTTCGGCCAATCCCAGACAATCCTCTGATAAAAGCGCAAATCACTCAGGCGTGGATTTTCCAGATACCGCAGAGCGGATGGATGGGCATATATCGGTATCTCGAACAGGTTCTGGACATCAGCGTTATTGCCAATATGGTCTTCGTGATGATGAGTATTCACAATTTTTTTGATTTTTCTGCCTTTTAAAACAGAAAGAAACTCTCTATCGGCGCGATTGGTGCCCGTATCGATGAGCGTATCGCCGGCTAGAAAAGCGTAAACCGGATACAAAAGAAATCCCAGCAGTGAACGCCCCATGTAAAATAAAGTCACAGGTCCCTGTTCGCTTACTTTCAGCATCTATTATTCCCAAAGCCAAATAATGTTTTATTTATTAAAGGAAGCTGTCTTCGTCAAGCCATTTAAGCATTACGAAAATATTTCCGGTTTGGAAACGAATAGAAAAACAGATGACAAGTACAAATTGAAAGAAAGAATGCTCGTCAGCAAATGATTCCCCGGCATCAACCAGGCGCATTAAAAAAGCTTATCACCTGATAACCCGAACATCAGATTGCACTCAGAATCACAAAAGATTTAAAGCCTGAAGAAATTACATACTGAATTTCAAACCAAGCATGATTTGATAATCAATAAAAGTGCCGAATTCCGATTCTTCTTTGCCCGCGTTCACAACTCCGGAAGAAAATAATTCAAAACGGTTCCCCAGCGAATATGACATCAGCCCCAAAAACTGGGCGGAGCCGTCATCAATGTTTTGCGTCCAGCGAAAGGTTGTATCCAGTTTATTGAATATATTGCCCTTATAATACTGCAGCATCGTATAATTTTTCCGTAAGAACCTTAACCCCGTGTACCCGGTCTGATACAAAGTATATTGTCCCAGTAATTTCGGAAAGGCGCCCATATCGACATAGGCAAAGGCGGCATTGCCTCTCAGGGTGTAGTAAAGATCAGCTTCATCTTCGTTGTATCCGGGCGAGTTATACATATATTCAAGAGAGAGCGTGCTGCTGTCTTCAAATGTGTAAGAGCCGCCTACCAGGATGATCGGATAAATATCAGAATCATCGACGCGTTTTTTCCGCATTTCTGCTTCCCGGAGAACCGTATATCTATCAAGAAACGGCCTTACATCAGAACTTGCCGGGAATATTGTTTCCAGAAAAGATTGAACCAGTGAAGGATTTTTTCGAGCCGGATACAAGGCGTCGCTTCCTTGGCGCATGCTGCCTTCGCTGTATAGCAGTATCGCATCAGAAACCGTCCATCCACCGAAGTATCCCACCGTATTCTTGTCATCTTTTTGCGACAGAATTAAAGAAGCGTAATTTTGACTGCCCGTATAATCTACTTTGACAGCATATGTTTCTTTAAACGGATCAGTACTAATCAGAGAATTACGACCTTGCTCCGTATTGACGATAAAAGATGTTGTCCAGAGCATATGTGGAACAATCACGAAACGGGCAAAATCCATTCCCGCTACTTCCATGTAGGGATTACTGCGGCCGTTATCAAAGAAAAAGGGATTTGATGGAGAATAAAGGAAAGAAGGTCCCCATTGTAAATTTTCCCTTCCATATGAAGCAAAAATTCTGTCCAATATGTTAATTCTGACAAGCCATTCATTGATATACCAATCATCATTCCATTCTTCTTCACCTTTACGCAATCCTTCTTTCCAGTACCGGTAGTCAATGATTCCCCTTGGTTTGACGGACATATCCAGAAAGCTGGTATTAAAGCGAAAATCAGGTCTTATTTCAAAATTGCCAACGTAGCCGGGAAATCCAACCGGATCGTTTCTAGGATTTTGGGTTGATTCAGCCGGATCCTGCATAATACCATAAGCGAGAATTCGCAAATCTCCGGACAAGCTTCCTTTTAATGCCTTTAAATATGGCCGATCCGCGAATTCGGCATCAGCGGCTGTATATTTTTTGATATTCGACTGAAGAAATGAGGCAAAAGGGTCAACAGCGGCGCCGGCCATCTGCGGCATCCATATAGAAAAGAAAAGCAAAAAAGAAATAAAAACACCAAAGATATTTTTTTCTTGTTTCTTTTTCATGATAACCTCTACTTTGTGAGTAAATTTAAATTAAAAGTAGCATCGGAAACTTTTTTCAGCAATGGCCTGCCGTAACTGATCGTTGTGACATCATCTTTCATGATTTCGTTGGTAATCTCCATTTTAGAAATAAATTCCTGCGGTTTACCATCCAGGGTGATTCTATTCTTATATTCGAACACGGCTGACTTAAACATCTTCCCTGAAATCGTATAGAATTCAGCTTTCAATCCCACAATACGTTTTTTTGATACCCAGTATTTGATGCGATCGTAAGTGGCCCTTTTGTCTTTCGCCTGTAGATTTAAAACAAGACAATCTTCGTTGTTTAGCTTGCCCTCTTCCGTGTCTACGACTTTATAATCTCCACCGTAGTTAGTGGCAGCGATATCGCCGTTGGCCGCGTCACCCATAAGTTTTTGCCGCGGCGAGATAGGAACAGGTTTGGAAAGACCGGGTTTGGCAAACCACATATTACGATCCTGCATGAGAAGTTTTTGACCCTTTAAATTTCCAGGAGCCAACGTCTCAACCAGAGAATTATAACCTTTTGCGATAACCAAGAATGTTCTATCCTGCTCACGCCCTCTTTCTTTGGAATGCATGGAAACTTCCCACTGAATTCCCTCATAGTTGCCACGGGCTTTGTCAGCCGTTTCCAACATTTCCTGATTGCTCATTTGCGCCTGTGCTGTCCCGGCGGAAACACACAAAAATAAAATCACCCCCAACATGACAAAATACTGTTTTTTAATTGTTTGACTCATTATTTTCTCCCTTATCAATATTTAAACATGTCCCAGCGCATCCACAATATTTTTTCTGGCCGCACCTCTTGCGGGAATGATCGCCGCAACCATGGACAATATAATAAAACTCACGATCAAAATCATCAACATCTCCGGCACCATGTCAATCCACATTTCGACGGGCTCGGAAAATCCCGGAGGGATGTAAGTGGGTGGGAAAACTCTAATAAGAACCCACACGACTGAATGCAGGATAATGCCCACGATACTGCCCAAAAACCCCAGAAAGGCTCCCTCCAAAGCAAAGAGAATGGATACCCCTCTGAATTTTAATCCCAGAGCCCGCAGCGTTCCGATCTCTTTTGTTCTTTCCAAAATAGCCATCCCCATCGTATTGACGGTGGTCATAATCACGATTACCAGAACAATGGAAGCAATAAAAATAAATATCATATCGAGGTAAGATTTCATTTTTAAATAACCCAAAGACAGTTCCTGCCATGTTCTTATTTCACAATCGATTCCCGCGGCTTTCAGTTTTTTGAGAAAAAGCTCGCGCATCATTTCCGTGTCTTCCCATTTTTTCAGCAATACCACTACTCTTTCCGCCGACTTCGTATCAAGCAGAGACTGTGCAAAATAAAAATTGAAACGCATAAATTTGTCATTGGAAAAATCATTTCCGGTATCATAGATGCCGACGACTTGCATATCCAAAGCGTTCATCTGACCGCTTAAGGTCGGTGCCATGACAATCCCATCCATTCCTGCCTTCAGATTTAAATAACCGGCCAGGTCTTTCGCCATTTCCACTCCGTAAATTGTCTCGTCGTCTATCTTATGTCCTTGACGCGGACGAAACACCTTCCAATCCCCTTTAATCACCACGTCATCTTTGGGAACAAGCCCTTGAGCAATAAAAACAGTGGAGACAGCCCCATTGGTTACCATACCGACAACCTGAATCTGCGGGGTGGCCAACACGACGTTTTTTTCTTCTCCGGTAAGCTTCATAATTTTTTGAGTTTCTTCCTGCGAAAACATATATTTTTCCGGTTCAAGTTTTCCCTTTGCATTCCAACCGGCTTTGTTAATTCTTAAATGCCCCAAACCCTCACCGCGAATGGCGATAACCCTGAGCCCATTATAAGCATTATGAATATACCCGTGGTAAAGACCAATCGCGGCAAAACCAACACCGATAGCCAACATGGTGATAAGAGACCGGCGCTTGTTTCTTAAAATATTTCGAAATGCCAGTTTCATCCACTTCATCATAAATCAGTTACTCCATTAACAGTTTATACATCCGGGGTTCATTTT
>DJVN01000208.1:0-5760 GCA_002441205.1 Syntrophaceae bacterium UBA6255
CGTATTGCATACAGCCCTAAATTTGTCAAGCAATATAGGGAATTGGTTTAACCATATATAATGTTTTGGTATTATAAATACACTAATTTTAAGCATTGCAATTTGATTACCTAATTATAAAAAATTAAGGAGGTCTATTGGCGATGTCGGAAGAAACCCATAAAAAAGTACACAAAGAACATGACGAGAAACATCTGGAAAAATTCACCATTAAGGATTTGAGGGATATTGCCGCGGAAATTCCCCATGAAAGAGCAATTCATGATATGAAGAAAGAAGAACTCGTTGCGTTCATCAAAGAAGCGCGCGGCATTAAGGACGAAACACCGGTTAAGAAGAAACATATAGGCAAAATCAAGATGACCAAACCTGAGCTCAAGGCAAGAATTCGTGAGCTGAAAATCTTAAGATTACAGGCGCTGGAATCCAAACAAAATGATCAAGCCGTCCGTTTCAGGCGCCAAATCAGCCAACTGAAAAAGCAATCAAGACGCCTTGCTGTCGCGTAAAAACATATAACTGGCTGGAAAACGGAAATTATAGTGCATGTGTGATTGCCCCTGATGAAAGAGATCAGGGGCAACGCGGGATGCTTCTTATTCAAAGGCAGTCACAGCAACAATGGATGATTTGTACAACTCGGTGGTTAGTCTGTATTTCAAATGTATATTTTCAGGCGAAATACCAGTAAGAAATTCGTGAATTATTGATTCTCTTTGGACAAATGATCCTTTAACGCCATCAGTCCATTCCAGATATCTTGTCCGCCGATAAATTTTCTGATGTCTTTTGCTGAGTATTTGACAACACAGGATGGTGTTGCTCTGACATCGTGTTTTTTAATCATTGTGGTGAGTGCGGGGAACAATAATTTTTCATTGAATGGTTTGAGTTCAATCTTCTGCTCCGTCAAATAATCAAGCAGCACTTTTTCTTTCTCGATATTTTTTACCTGTGCCGCTTCAAAAAGCAGCCGACGGACATGAAAAATTTTTTCCGCTTCGGGATTGGCATTGGCTGAGTAAAGATAGTACTTTGCGTAAAAAATTGATTCTTTATGAAAAGGAACGTCAGCGAACGTTAGTTTCACTTTTCCCGTAGCCAGTAGTTCTTTCAATAGAGGTTCTGCTTTGGCATCAATGACTTTGCACGGCGGGCAGAAATAATCGGCAAATACAATGATTTCATACTTGCCGTTGCCCAGAGACGGCACGTTGTTAGCATTTTTTTCTCCATAGGCCGGTGTGACGGAACCGGAAAAAGTGAGCAAAATAAATAAATATCCCAGTAAACTGAAAAGCAACAAAGGCAGCTTATAAATGCTGAGCATCGAAAAATCAACCTCCCCGAGAAAATACAGCCACATCCGACCGCGTTTTTCCCGCCATGCGGATGGAACTTCATAATTAATGATAAATGATAAAATCAACATGATTGAAAATGCAAGGCAAAAAAAACAGTAAACGTCGTTTTGTGCCTGAAAAGCGTAAAGATAAACTTCCACGCCCAGGCCTCCGGCCAGCATTGCCCGCACAAAATGAGATTGATTTAAAGCTGCAAAAAAAATAATGGCCGACATATAGGCAATGCCGATCCACTTGAGATCAATGCCGAAAATATCACCTTTCAGATAACTGCACGTCGTATCACAGTAATCATAGTACGCCATAAAGCCGATGCCTATCATCGACAATGCAATGGTAATAATATTTCGATATTTTCCAATAAAATCATTTACATTTGTCATGCCTGATGTGCTCAATACCTGATGCTCTATTTTAGCTCAAGAAAAATATTTTTCAAGATGTGTTGAGCATATTTTATCGTTAACTTGATAATTCCGCCCCAGCTTGCGGGGCGGAGGTTCATTTTATCCCCAATAAGCTATTTGGCAATATAGCCAGTAGCCATATTCTGTCAAGAAAGAATTCCGGACAAGAAGCTTGACGGTTATTTCTGTTTTCAGTATCATTCATAGAATGAGGCAGCAGGCAATATGGCTAAAATATTAATTGTATATCATTCACAGACAGGAAACACCGGGAAGATGGCCGATGCGGTTTTCGAAGGGGCAAAATCTATCGAAGGGGTGAACGTGGATTTGAAAAAGGCGGCGGATGCTACGCTGGAAGATTTGCTGGCAGCCGATGGTCTGGCGGTTGGCACGCCGGAAAATTTCGGCTATATGTCCGGGATGCTCAAAGACTTTTTTGACCGGACATATATCGGCGCGCAGGAAAAAGTTTTCCGTAAACCGTTTGTTGTTTTCATCAGCGCGGGAAACGACGGGACTGGAGCACTGAGAGCTATTGAGCGTATTGCACTGGGCTACAAATTCAAAATCGTTTATCAGCCGGTGGTTGCCAAAGGTGAGATTACGGAAGAAATTCTCAATCAATGCCATGAACTTGGCGCGACCATCGCCGGCGGTTGCCAGATGCATATCTATTAAATACCATCATACTTTCTCGAAGACAGGCTAAGGATTGGCGTAATTACTTCAGTGTTATTTAAGCGGTGAAGCCCGGCGCATGCCAACCGGGGAATCCTATGAATTATTCCTCCGTCATTATCCGGTGTGACCGGGTAATCCGGAATTGCTTCGTCGTACCAGTGTATGCCGGTATCCAGTCATTTTTTATTTTCTCATGCTTCGTGGGCTTTCTTTTCGTAAACCCTCTCGTATGCAGCGCAGTAGGGACAGATGCCGTTTTCAACATTCTTGACGAACCAGAAAGCGAATCCCTTTTGCTGCTTTCTTGCCTGCGTGCATACCGGACATTCGACACAGCGCTGCGCCATTTTTTTATCTCTTTCACTTATGGAACTTATTGTCATATGGGTGCTCCTGAAATTAATTAGGCAATAAAGCGTTTTATGGATTACTGTCCATTTTGAGGCAGGTACTCATCACGCACGGGAGAAAAGACTTCGATGGCGATGGAGTCTTTTAATATCTCAGCGCCGTGTTCCGTGTTTGAGGGGATACACCAACTGTCTCCTTTTTCAGCTTCAAACGTTTCGTCGCCGAGGGTGAGCCGGATTTTACCTTCCGTTAAATATCCCGTCTGCTCATGAAAATGTGTGTGTTTCGGAAGTGTCGAGCCAGCGTTCATTCTGAATTCAGTAAAAAGAGTCTTCTCCCCGTAGACAAGCGTTTTGAGCTTTATGCCCGGTAATACTTCCTTAAATCCGTCATTATTCGTTTTGTAAAACAATTACCATCTCCTTTTTTAGATTTCGTTTAAATAAAAAGATAATGTTGAGTATAATAAATTACTAAAGATGTAGACGACTTTGTAAAATGATCCAGAGGCAAGGCGCGCAAATCCTGAGGAGTGAGGCCTACTTTTTCGTAGGTCGCAATGATGTAAGGATGTAGCGCAACGCCGCATATGGACATTTGACGAAGTCGTCATGGGTAGTTTTGACCCGTCGGCCTAATTATAATCTCGCTGACATTCACGTGCGGTGGCTGGGTGAGCAGCCAGCAGATGCCGTCGGCAATGGCCTGCGGCCCAAGCAGTCTGCCCATGTGCGCGATGCCTTTGAAGAAATTCTCTTCATTGTATCCTGCTACTTTCTGAAATTCGCTTTTGACGATGCCCGGCATCACCAGGGACACACGGACGCCGTACTTGCAGACTTCCTGACGCAGGCCTTCCGCAATCGCGCCGATGGCGAATTTACTGGAACCGTAAAACGCGCTAAAAGGCGAGATATTGCGCCCCACGACGGAACCGACTGCCACGATATCGCCTTTTTTGCGTTTGATAAAATATGCGGCAGCCGAGCGCATCAGATAAGACGCGCCGATCACGTTGGTCTGATAAACTTCTTCCCATTGTGATTGCTCGCTGGTAAGCGTTCCGCCCGCCAGTCCACGACCGGCGTTAACCATAACAATGTCGTATTTTCTGCCGCCTTCCTTCCATTCTAATGTCTTCTCTAATAGTCTGTCTATATCGGAAGTTACGCTTGCGTCACCCGCTACTGCTAAAGCTTTGCCGCCTTTCGCCTGAATATCCGAAACTATTTTAGAGAGTCTGTCATTACGCCGGGCAGAAATCACAACAGCCGCACCCGCCTGGGCTAGTGTCAGTGCTGTCGCGCGTCCGATACCGGAGCTGGCGCCGGTGACAATCGCCGTTTTTCCGGAAAGAGGTTTATTGGATTTTACTGCGGACTCTTTTTGCTCTGCCACGAATTTCCTCTTTATTGTGAGAATCAAATTCCCAAAAAGAAACTTATAAAGTACAGATTACGTTTTAAAAATTTTAAATCGTAAAATTGTAACGAAAGCGAAGGTGAACGAAACGAATTTTGATAAAGTAAATGTGCAAAATCATAACTTTAAGATCATGCGATTTCATACACGACTGACATTTAGAGATTAAACTTTTATGCATGGCAAAGGATTGAATATACACGCTCTGAGCTCCGACAAGAATTTTCAAAACTAATTAGTAGGATTAGTCAAGCTCCGCACTTGTCGAACTCATTGATTCATATTTGATTACCGTTCAAAATTAATCCTTGGTCATAAAGTATTTTATATATTCATCTTCCGTGATAATTCCATTGCGGTTGTCGTCCCAAGATAGGCAATTTTGTTTTGGATGATTTTTATCAATTGGCATTGACATACATTCATCTACGCTCATCTTGCCGTCTTTATTTTTATCAGCGGTTGTGAGAATTTGCCTATACATATTTTTAAGAGAATCTACATTTGACAACGTTTCCTTTGCTGATGCAAAACTTCCTGACAGAATTAACATACAAAAAATAAACATTACCGAAATTAAGATGATTGCATATCTTTTCATAAATTCCTCCTTTTTGGGCTTTAAGCCTTAAAATTTTATTTGCTTATATTGTACATCTGATGGAAATTAAGTCAATCCCTCACTTTATCAATGCATCTTGTTCGCCAAGTATTCGTTTCCATTTAAGAAAAATTTCCGTTTGCCAATTTCTGGTGGTGTCTATAAATACTTTTCCTTAGTTTATTATATTTTGATTCTATGACTTATCTCTCCACGAAAGTTGTCCGTAATTTCAATCTAAAATATATCATTTAGGAAAAAAATATTAATATCTTTTGCAACTGATTCAAGCCAATTATTGCGTTGCTTTTCGGTGTTGTTGACGATGACATTGAACATTCGGCGATGAAAATTAGTAATGCCGCAAAGACCGAAGATGCAGTTTTTCCAGATTGTTTCCAACGGATCACCGAAAACATTTTGCTCTCTTTGAGTCTTCGTGTTGGAAGTATTGTAAACTAGTGCAGCTTTTGCCTTGAGCAGGCCTCGCGGAACGCCCTCGCCCGAATCGCCTTCCAGAAATTCGTAGGCGACACCGGGACGAATCACACGATCAACCCAGCCTTTCAGAATTGCCGGAGGTTGCCCCCACCAGTTGGGATGAATAATGATTATCCCATCCGCTTCAGCAATTTCTGCACAATGCTTTTTGATTTTGTCAGGCAGTCTAGTATCTTCAGGTATTTCTTTTGCCGGGAGTAGCGGGTCGAATTTTTCCTTATAGAGATCATGAAATATTACTTTATGTCCGTTGGATTTTAGTGTCTCAACCGCCGTTTTGGCAATGGCGTGATTGAAACTTTTCAGATCAGGATGGGCAAGGATTATGGAAATAACCATATTAATTTCTTAAAATGAAGGTTTATTAAAAAATTTCGATGGCCAGAGTAAAACACCGCAAAGAAGAACTGGATTCCCGCCTTCGCGAGAA
>DJVN01000208.1:5777-6004 GCA_002441205.1 Syntrophaceae bacterium UBA6255
CGGCCTGGGCCATGTCGGGGCGACCGCCGCCGCTGCCGCCGACAAGCGGCGCGAGTTCCTTGATAATATTTCCGGCGTGATATTTTCCGGCTAAATCTTTCGTCACCATACACAACAGCATTACTTTTTCACCGGTTTTGCTGCCGAGAAGTATAACACCCGAACCCAGTTTGTCGCGCAATTTATCGCCGAAGTCGCGCAAAGTCTTGACATCGGCAATACTCACT
>DJVN01000024.1 GCA_002441205.1 Syntrophaceae bacterium UBA6255
TAAGTGATAGACTGGAAATTCTCAAGCGGGCACATAAGGCTGGAATTTATACATGGGTCAGCCTTGAACCGGTTATTGATCCAAAGCAGGCGCTTAATCTGATACGTAAAGCCCATAAATATGTTCAATTCTGGAAAGTGGGTAAATTGAACCACATGAAAGAATACGAACAAACAGTCAATTGGCAAAAATTTCTTTATGATGTCGAAACACTTCTAAAGAATTACGGCGCAAAATACTATATCAAGAATGATCTACGTTCTTTTGCTGTAAAACAATAAAACCGATAATTTGGCTTGAAGGAAATGACGGTTCTATTTATGGAGAGATCAAACGGCTAAAAATTGAGCCGTCCCATTAATTCTACTGATGGAATTTTCAATAAAATTTGATATTACAGAAAAAACAATAATACCGTCTCGTACATACGGAGGAATTTACCATGATTACACAGATAGATATCAAGGGATTTAAAGGTTTTAATCACCTGCATATTCCTCAGCTTACGAGGACGACTCTTGTCGGCGGCAAAAATAATGCCGGGAAAACATCTCTGCTGGAGGCTATCTTCCTTTTTTTTGATAGAATTAATCCCCAAATGGTAACAAATCAATTTGCCAGACGAGGTGTTGGCGTTCTTCCGCTGGTGCCGGAAACCGTATGGGCGCCTATTTTTTTTGATTATCAAATGGAAAAGAAAATATCTATCGCCATTAAAAGAGGAAATTCAGCCGAAACTATGGAAGTCGCATTTAATAAAAATTATATACCGTCTGTAGTTCAAGCGAAAAAAGCAGGACAGGAAGGACATCGACAAATCAGAACTGATCAGAAGCCAACTCCCACTTATGCCTTGGATATTGCATATAAAACTAACGGCACAAAAGATACATCGCACCTCTTAATTGGCGTCGAAGGGTTAGGACTGCATGTTGATAAAGTGCAAATAAAAAAGGGACCGGTTTCCATTATTGCCGCCCGTTCACCAGTTAATCCCAATGAAGATGCAGAAAAATACGGAAAATTGGATATTATGGGAAAACAGGCCGAAATATTGAAATTTCTCCAAGTAATTGAACCAAAACTGAAATCACTTTCGTCCGTTTCGATCGGCAATATTTCCATGATTCATGGCGACATCGGTTTGAGTAGAAAAATACCGGTTTCGTATATGGGCGAAGGCGTTGCCAAACTTCTCTCCATTATCCTGGCCATAGCAAATTCACAGGAAGGCATTGTTCTTATTGATGAGTTTGAAAACGGTATCCATTATTCGGTAATGCAAAAGGTTTGGGAGGGCATCGGACTGGCGGCAAAAGATTTCAATTGCCAGGTTATTGCCACAACACACAGTTATGAATGCCTTACGGCGGCATATAATGGATTTTCCGGAAATTTGCAGAATGATTTTTCATATCTGCGGCTGGATAAAGCCAACGGAGAAACTACGGCAAAAGTTTTTGATTATGAAATGCTTAAGACGGCAATTGATGCAAATATGGAGGTGCGTTGAAAATGACAGCTCCTGAAAAAATTGTTCAATCCAAACTGCTTCTGGTTGAGGGTGTTGATGAAAAGAATTTTTTTATTGCCTTATGCGCTGAGTTTTCGCTTAAAGACATTCAAATTGTATCTTTCGGCGGTATTTCAAATTTAGAACCTTATTTAAAGCTTTTGCCATCGCTTGAAGGGTACGAAGGAATTAAATCTATTGTGATAGTTCGTGACGCGGAAAAAGATCCAGACAAGGCTGTTAATCATGTGAAAAAATCTCTTAAAAAAGCTAATTTGCCTGTTGCAGCAAAACCATTTGAATATGCAAAAAGCGTTATTAGTATAGCTTTTATGATTTCTCCCGGCTTCGTTAAAAATGCAAATGGTAAAAATGTCTTATGTGCGGGGACTCTGGAAAACCTATGTCTGGATATTGTCAAAGATAACTCAACATTCGACTGCGTTGACAAGTATATCGAATGCATTAAATCCAAAGGACAAAAAGTAAAACGATTGCATAAGACTAAACTGCATACATATCTATCCGGCAAGGATAATTTTGTTGGACTAAAAATTGGCGAAGCATCCAAAGCCGGAGCGTGGAATTGGAACCATGACAATCTGAAACCATTCGTTGATGTAATCAAAACTATGTAGATGAAATAATCGGCGAATCGCTTCCTCTTTCCAAAGTTTATAGTTTGCTGGAGTCGCGGTTGAGGGATTCCTCCATTGAGCTTACGGCCAGACGCGCCTCTTTGATCAAACGTTCCCGTTCCATAAGTTCTCTCCATGGTGATGATGTTGTTTTACGGTTCAATGTCCTGATTCGGCTCAACGGCCGGCCGCTTTGTTCCCTTTAAGTTTTGCAATTTCGGAAAAAAGAGGGGAACTGTCAAAGTAAACTTCGTTGCGGCTAATTTTCCCCGCACCGTCCAGTTGGACAAAACAAACGCCGACAATTTCCAGGGTGACGGGTCCAACCGGTATTTTGGCCAGCCACTTGTTCAAAAAGCCGTCCTCCATCGGAATGCCTTCAATTTGCGTCCAGACCCAGTCCGGATTGACGGACAGCAGCTTCCGGAAGTAAGCCAGCAGATTATTTTTCCCCCGAATGCCCGGGCCATGGCTGTAAATTTGCAGAGCTACCTTGAAAAACCAAATCCTTTGTATGGTATTTCAAGATAGAAATGAAGTTCCCCCGCAGCAAGACCCCGTGTCGTAATGGCGGAAATTAACACAACAGTCGTCATACCTGATGCACAGATAATGGGTAATGGGCTATGGGTGATAGGTCATGTGCGATAGGTGACCAGTTATTACGAGTAACAAGAGAGCGTCGTTGGTCGCCGCTTCCGGGTAGTATTTCAGGACGACCCGGTTTCGTCCCGATTCTTTCGCGTCGTAAAGAGCGGCGTCAGCCCGCTTGATCAAGCTTTCTTCTGTATCGTCGGCCGCAAAAAGGGTGGCGCCCACGCTGACGGTTATCCGGCGGTCGACTCCCGGACACACTGTCTCTTCAATGGCCTTGCGGATTCTTTCGGCGCATTCCACGGCGGACGCGGCCGGAGAGTTGGGAAGGATCACCACAAATTCTTCGCCGCCGTAGCGCGCGACGATATCTTCTTTTCTGCATGTCGTAAGCAGCGTCTGTGCTACCTAGACCAGCACTTTGTCCCCGGCATCGTGCCCGTATGTGTCGTTGATGGATTTAAAATGGTCGATGTCCGTCATCAGCGCCGACAGCGGATGGTTGTGACGTTTGGCTTTGGACATTTCCGCGTCCAGTTTTTCCGTGAGTTGCCGCCGGTTGGTCAGTCCGGTTAAAGGATCGGTGTTCATCAGCCGGGTGATCGTGACATTGGCGGTTTCCAGTTCCCTGTTCTTTTTGTTGAGTTCTCTGGTCATATCCGTCAATTCATCCGTAAGCCTGGACAGCGCCGCCGCCAGTTTATGATCGGTTAGACGGACGCTGTGCGCGAAAATGATGTAATGCCCGTTGTGCTTGAGGACGTGGCCCGCCAGGGAGTGTTCGATGGCGTCATTCCATGCAAAAGTTAGCTTGACGGGCAGGCAGTCACCAGGTGTCAAATCCCTGCAGACCGGAAAGCCTTCTCTTAAAAAAGTATCGATAGACTGGCCGACGGGTTTTTCGTTTATAGCCATACTTTCCAGAAAAAACGGATTACAATCCACAATGGTTCCCTACTGGTCAAGGAGGATGACGGCAAGTCTGCCCTGCGACAGGATATATTGGATAAGCATTTCCGGCTGGCCGGTGAACAACGTTTTCAGCGCGGATGAGGTATCTGGAGCGTTTACCATGCCGCGGCCTGCCTTATCGCGGATGGGGGATCCTCCGCCCAGGCGTCGGCGCCGGTCTGCCGCCAGAGATGCGGATCCGCGTTGAAAGCCGATCCGCCGACCAGAATCCTGA
>DJVN01000005.1 GCA_002441205.1 Syntrophaceae bacterium UBA6255
GTGTCGAATAACCCCATATCCGGTTCCGGGGATCCTGCGTCAAATCTAATGACTTCAAGGCTAACATCATCTCCAGCGATTTGCCGTAGTTCGTTGATCATGTCTTCAGGCTTGAATCCGGGGAGAAGACGACCGTCCAAATCGACTGATATTTCACTGGGAATTACATTGATTACCTCGCTGCCATGAAGTATTGTGGGACTGACCGTATGGTGAAACAGCGGGTAAAGGGTATTACCATTTGATCCCAGTAGCTTCAGAATGATATTTGTCATGAAGGAGTTGTTCAGTTGTCTGAGCAGAAAACCTCGAATGCCTCCCAGGGCTGATGCCGTTTTTTCAATCATGATTTTTGACGGTGGCGTGATGTGTACAGGCAAATCTTTTTTGTCCAATTGCTTCAGCAATTTTGATAATTGCATCATCGCTCCGCCACGCACAGGTAAAGAACCGTGTCCGCCTTTCCCGCGAACAGTTGCTTTGATCCAACAGATTTGTTTTTCCGAAATCGTGATAGGGTAAAAGCGTTTTCTTCCTATCCGCACAGAAAAGCCGCCAAATTCGCCGATGGCGTAACGGATATCCTTAAAAAGTTCCGGATGGTTTTCAACGAGAAACTTCGCACCGAAATCGCCGCCCGGTTCTTCATCACTGACCATGGTTAGCAAGACATCTCCCGCCGGTTTCAACCCTTCAGCTTTCGCACGTAAAAAGGCGGCCAACATCATGGCAATGCCACTTTTCATATCCAATGCGCCTCTTCCCCAGACAAAGCCATCCACGATTTTGCCTTCAAATGGCGGGTGATCCCATTTTTGTCCTTTAGTGGTAACCACATCCACATGACCATATAACAACAGGGGGTTGGCCTTTCCCTCTCCTTTAATGCGCGCTATAAGATTCGGGCGGTCCGGCTTTTTTGCCAGAGTTACGGATTCGATTCCCGCATCAGACAATAGCCCGCGAATATAAGCAATGCATTCGGTTTCATTACCCGGCGGATTGGTGGTATTAAATCGAATTAATTTTTGCAATATTTCTACAGGGCGTTTATATATTTCTGAAACAGATTGATGGGTTTCCACATTCGCCTCCATTGCTCAAAATTATTTTATAAGGATCTTGTCTCATGCGAAATACTATTACAAAATATTGTAATGTATAACAAGGTTAAATTTGTTTAAGTTTCCTTCTTGACAGAAAGAAGCGCATTGCTTATGCTCCGCGAAAAAACAAGCTCTTTGAGAAGAGCGCTAACATTAAATTTGGAGATATTTTAATGAAACTTAGTCAAGAACAGATGACTTATCTGGAAGAAAATATGGGTAAAACTATTCTGCCGTTGTCCAATTTTGAAAATAAAATAAGGCTGGGTACGGAACCAATAGAAGTTTTATTATATTACAAAAAAGATTGGACTCCGCAACAATACTTTGAGGCATTTGTAAAAGCTGCTAATCATTTCAACCTTTTTTCCAGCTGTATCATTAGGATTGATGATAATAAATATGCGTTGCATTATTGTTCGGACGGAGTCCAGTTGCATGTTTTGCCGCCTGTTGATGAAACTTTTGATAAGATTAATATTGATGATATCAAGAAGAAGATAGTAAAGGTTAAAACGTTGCCGGGTGAACCGCTGCTTTCTCTTACGGTAATACCGATAAAAGATGGATACCTTGGTGGAGTCAGCTGTTCGCACGCAATAGGCGACGGGGTTTCGCTGACTCTTTTTCTGTACTTATGGGGATGCGCAATAGAAGGCAAGGATTTTCCTCTTCTTCCATCACCTCAAAGATTATTCAAAGGGAATCCCATTCGTTCTGATAAAGTTAATAAAGCATTTTTACCATCTTTATACGAATTGAGCGATGAAATTCAGGATCGAGTTAAACCGAGTAATATAAAATTACACATTAAAAGAGAATACTTTTCAGATGAATTTCTCAATGACATTAAAAATAAAGCAAAATCGGAAAACGAAAAATATATAATTTCCGGTAATCAAATTATAACCTCATTTCTGTTAAAAAAATATCATAATGATATTCTGCCCAATACCAAGAAGATTAGATTAAGGACTCCTATCGATCTCCGGGGTTTGCATCCGGATATTGATTCATTATATATTGGCAACGCATATTTTGATGGTATAACCGAATTCACCAAAGATGAAATCGATAAAATGTCCGTACCTCAGATCGCATACCGTTTGAAAGAATCGATTAAGGATATGAGAAATGAAAAATATATTAAATCAATGGCATATTTATCGAAATATGGCGTACAGTTAAAAGCTGAAGTGGTTGAAGATTACTCTAATTATAATATCGATATGGATGTGGTTTCGAGTAATTTAACTCATCTGGAAGATATTTCAGCTCTGGGTATCGGTCCGGACAAGGGGAAATTTGTATATATTACGACACCGGTTTCAACCGGCTTTCTTATGTTGAAAGAATGCGGCAAGATATTTGTCGATATGACCAGCAGATATCCATTTAAGTGATTTCTGTTTCGAGCATGGCATCCATCTAGATTATGGCAATCGCAGTAAGGACATCTTATCGGAAATCTCAATGTCGATTCCCCGTTTGATTCATTTCTCTCTGATTCGATACGATCAGAAAGTGATGATGCCCTTACCCGTAATCTTTTTGTCGAGCTTTTTCTGATAGGCTTCCGTTGAATTTTCAAAGGGGAAATAGTCGGAAATAAAATCCTTGAACACCAGTTTGCCGGACTTTATCCATTTCATGACCTGATCATGGGCCGCGCCTTCCTCGGCCTTGACCGGCATCTGCTGAAAAATGATATTCCAGTTGTAATTGGCTTTGCTATAGTCGATGGTTATCTTTTCTTTTTCAGGCACGCCATAGCACAGAACGCTGCCGCGGTCGGCCAGAATACCCATGGCTTCATTGACGACGGATGGGGATCCGATAGCGTCGATCACATAGTTGACTCCTTTGGGATAAAGTTCGTGGACTACGTGCTGAACTTCGTCTTTTCTGGCATTGCTGACGGCAGAGACGTTTTTGTTAATGACCGCTTCTGCTCCGAGTTTCTTTGCTATGGTAAGTTTTTCATCATGCCGGTCGATGGCAATGACATTTTTAACGCCAAGGAGATTCATGATGCGGATGAAGGAAAGACCTACGGGCCCGCAACCATACACCGCGACGGAATCACCGGGTTTTATGCCGAAGTAACGGATGCTGCTCAGCACTTCGCGGAAGGTTACTATCATCACAGCGTCAACATGATTGAAATCATCGGGCAGCACTGTCTGCGCGTAAGCAACGTCCGGAGCTTTACCGTCGGGATAAGCCATCAGATCGGAAACGACTGCGTATTCGCTCAACGCGCCCCAACCGGAGCCCAATTCACCGAATAACTCCGGATCAGGATCAACAAAAGGGAGCAAAACCTTATCGCCGAGCTTGAAGCTTTTGACATCCGCGCCTATTTCGATGACTTCTCCAACCCCTTCGTGCCCCAGGATTAACGGATAAGTTGACTTTGGAACGCCCTTGAACTGATGATGAAGCAGTTTTATGTCTGTTCCGCAAATACCGCAGGCAATGGTTTTTACAAGCGCCTGTTGTTTGGAGAATCCGGGCGTTGGTATTTCTCTGATTTCTGTGGAACCGTCTTTATTTACAATAAATGCTTTCATTATCCAAAGGCCTCCCGTTGATGAATATATTAAGTTGAATTACAGAATGTAT
>DJVN01000029.1 GCA_002441205.1 Syntrophaceae bacterium UBA6255
GCGTTGCGCACCTCGGATACTTTTCCGGCAAAAACCATATCCGGATAGGCATCAACCGTGAACGAGACTTCCTGCCCCGTCTGCACTCTGCCAATGTCCGCCTCGTCCACACTGGTGTTGATCTGCATTTTGGTCAGGTCCTGGGCGATACTGAAGAGAGTCGGGGTCTGGAAGCTGGCGGCCACGGTCTGTCCCACATCGACGTTACGGGCAATAACCGTTCCATTCACCGGAGAAATGATGTTTGCATACTGAAGATTTGTTTCCACTATTTTCAACGCGGCCCTTGCCTGCTCGACCTGTGCCTGCGTTACTTTCTGCTGGGCTAACATGGAATGCAGGGTCGTCTCCGCCGCGTCCAGATCGCTTCTGGCGATAAAATTCTGGGCAAAAAGTTCCTTGTTCCGCTCATAAGTTCGCCGGGCATCCACAACGGCGACTTTCGCCTTTTCCACATTAGCCTGAGCCGACAGAAGATTGGCGCTGGCCTGATCAACCTGTCCCTGAAAAGTGGAGGGATCGATCTGGGCGAGCAGCTGACCTTTTTTCACCGGCGAATTGAAATCAACAAAGAGTTTCTGGATGGTTCCGGATACCTGCGTGCCGACGGAAACCGTTGTGACGGCGTTCACGGTGCCGGTCGCTGTAACGTCGGATCTAATCTCACCGCGGGAGATTTTTTCCGTTTTATAGGCCATGTTGTTTCCTCTTCCCTTGAGGAAAAAAAATAATCCCGCCGCGATTATCACTGTGACGATTAACGATATAATGATGGCTTTCTTCTTCATGGCTTTGCTCCTATTGATTTTTCCAGCGCCGCCTGTGCCATTTTATAATTATAAAGCGATGTATTCAAGTTGGCTCTGGCGTTATTAAGCGTTATCGTTGCGTCCGCGACTTCAATGGGACTTCCCACGCCTGCCCGATAGCGTCCGGCGGCCAGATCGTAGTTTTCCTTGGCCTGAAGTACCGTCATCTCGGCCATGGAGATTTGTTGGGCCGCGTCCTGAACATTCAGGTAAGCTTGTTTTACATCAAGGATGATTGTCTGGCGGACGGCGTGTTCATTTGCCTTGAGTATTTCAAGGTTCGCCCTCGCTTCATCAACCTGATATTTGGTTGAAAGGCCGGAAAAGAGAGGGAAATTGAGCGTAGCGCCGGCATTCCATCCGTTGTCCAGAGGAAAATCCGTCCCGGAATAACCGTATCCGGCACTGCCCGATAAAGTAGGATAATAACCCTTTTGGGCCAGATCAATCGATTTTTCCGTTGCCTCCCGCTTGGCGATAATGGAACGAAGATCGGGGCGGTTAGAATAAGCGGTGTTTAAAACATCGTTTAATTGCAAATCGCTTTTTTCAAAACCAAGATTGTCCACGATGGCAAAATCAGCATTTTCCGGAATGCCCATAACATCCTTCAATGTTATCATGGCTGAGCGCACGGCATTTTCCGCCTTTAGAACATTGAGCCGCGCATTGCCGAAATCAACTTCCGCCTTGGTCACATCGAACTTCGGTTTGGTGCCGATATGGAAAAAAGCGTTGGCCTGATCCAAATGCTGTTGAAACTGCTGCATCGTATCGACAGCAACAATAAGATTCCGTTGTGTCTGAAGAAGGTTGTAATAAGCGTTTTTCACATTCAGGACGATTTGATCTCTGACGTTATCATAATCAGCCCGGGAGGCGTTGACACTCAGACTCTGTATTTCGACCTGAGTTGCCGTTTTGCCGAAATCAAAGAGTGTCATCCCGAGGTTGATGCCGGCAGAATATTTATCGTAGGAATCGGGGGTGGTGCCCGCCGGAGCGTAGGGACCAATCCGGTCGTAGCTCGTCGATAAATTAAGCTGGGGATAATAATTGGCTTTAGCCTGTCCGACCTTGCTTTCATTGGCTTTAATTGCTCCTGCGGAAGCTCTGAGGCTCTGATGTTTTTCCAGAGCGATGGATATGCATTGCTCGAGACTGTATGTCGTGTTTTCTGCGGCAGATTCGCCGGCGTTCGCGATCAGAGGCAGAAGCAATATACAAATTATAATTAGGGTTATCTTTTTTTGCATGGTTTCACCTGTAATGATTTTTTATTTTTTTCTTTTATAAGTCCGCGCAAAGAAAAAAGAGTGATATGTTCAGTCAATTCGTCAATTTGTTTAGGACCGAAAAATTCTCCCGGATAAAGCCTGCTGATGACCGGATGGGAATGACGGAAATAAAGGCATTGGCCGACGATGCTCATGGAACACAGCCGCACACTCCTTTCGTTCTCACTTTTCCTCATGACGGCGGCGACAATTTCGGTGAGAAGTTGAAAGGAAGGACGAATCGTTTCCTCCACCAGTATATCGAATGCCCATGTCGGATTTGTAAATTCCCGCGCCAGAAGTTTTCCAAACCAGGCGGGATGGCCATCATCCATAATTCTCGTTAAAAATGACCTGATGTAAATACGCAGTTTTTCTTCTGGTTTGTGTGTCTCTTTGATGCCCAGATCAGGAGGGTATGTTTCAGAAGCCTCTCCCTTGTAATGTTTTAATACAGCCAGATAAAGCGCCTTCTTGTCGCCGAAGTGATAATTGATCGCTGCAATATTGGCGCCCGCCTGCCTGCAAATATCTCTTACCGTTGCCTTGGGGTATCCTTCTTCGGCGAAGATTTTACCTGCCGCTTCCATGATGGCATCGCGTGTTTTTGGAATCATTTTTAATTTTCCCTGAATATATTTCAAACAGTTGTTTGAAACACTTGTATGAATATTTTCTGTCTTTGTCAAGAATTATTTATGTAACGGTAAATTCTCTATTGATATTCAGAATTATTTTGACACAAAAAATCAATTATCATATGTTCTTCTGCCGGCGCGAACGGAACAGCTTTTTCTGTTTCTTTTCAATGGCGAGGCCGAGGATACGCCGGCAAAGGGACGATGGAGACAAGACATTGAACTATAAGCACATCCTGCGATATGTTGTCGCTGCGGCAGTCATACTGGCCGCCGGATATTTTTTTTATCTGGAATTCACAAATAACGCTGATGCACTGCACCGGTATAAATTTACCGTTCATCCCTTATATATTTTCATATCGCTTATTCTCGGCACATCCGGCTTTCTGGTCGGTACTGTGGTTTGGAGAATCTGTGTCAATCATTACATCCGGAAGCAGTTAAATCTTCTTGAAAGTATCGCGCTGTATAATACCTCCGCGTTGCTGAAGTACATTCCGGGCAAGATATGGACCTACGCGGCGCAGATGGCGCTGCTGTCGTCCCGGGGAATTTCCAGCGCCCTGGTGGTCTATATCAACCTGATCAGTTTTGTCTGTTTCTTTTTTGTTTCCGCGATCATTGCTTCTTTTTATTATTTCGTCGTTTTGAAAGTAACGTCTGCTGGAATCACTGTTTTACTGTTCGCACTGTTACTCAGCCTTGATGTCATTTTTATTGTCTGGAATACCACCATCATCAATTCACTGGTTATTCCGCTGGGACGTCTGTTCAAAATAGAGCTGGAGCCGATAAAGATGAAGAAACGTATTTATATCTATGTGCAGATCTGGTATTTTATCGCCTATGCGTATCTCGGTGTCGCAATGTTTTTTCTGGCCAGAGGGATAGGCATGCACATTCCCTTCTTTAATATCTTTGCCATTACGGCAACGATTTCCATCGCTGCTATTTTGGGTTACATCGCTTTTTTCAGCCCGGGAGGACTGGGTGTCAGAGAAGGTATGATGTTCATCATGCTGAGGCAATACGCGAGTGTGGAGGTTGCGTTGATTCTTCCGATAGCCGCAAGATTGCTCTGTATTATTGCCGATCTTGTTCTGGGGGCTTTAGGCATATATGTGGGTATGAAACGCGGATACTTTCCCCGTTTTATCCCTCACCCGCAGACGCAAACTATTGCTGACAGGGCTGAACCGGATACGAATGGATAAAATACTTTATGGGACTCATACAATTATTAATTAAGGATCCGCCGGCATTTGTCATATTATCCGTGCTGCTTCTCTATTCAGTCATTTTTCACGAGCTGGCTCACGGCTGGGTTGCCTATAAAATGGGCGATCCCACGGCTAAATGGCTGGGAAGACTGACACTCAATCCGATTAAACATCTCGACCCTTTCGGTTCTTTAATGCTGCTGATTGTCGGCTTCGGCTGGGCTAAACCCGTGCCTGTCAATCTTGGAAATATACCCGCTGATAAAAGGCGCAAAGGGCTTATTCTGGTTTCTTCGGCGGGGATTACGGCGAATATTCTCTGCGCGTTTACGGCTTTTTTGTTGCTGAGGCTGATTTCGCCGCAACCTTCGGGCATGATTGAACAGGTTCTTTTTTTACTGGCGAGAATTAACATCATCTTGGCCGCGTTTAATTTAATCCCGATTCCCCCGCTGGACGGCTCCAAAATTTTCATGGGCTTCGCGCCGGAATCGGTTAGCAGGGCGCTTCGCCAAATCGAGCCTTTTGGGTTCTTTATTGTTATCGGGCTGCTTTTTTTAGGTGCTCTTAATCCGGTGATAAACTTTTTTCAATATATTATTTTGACGGCTATCTCTGTTTTTTTGCCCTGATAAGTGATAGATAATCAAATCATTATGAAAAGGAGGAGAAAGAATGATGACCTTCGGCGAGTTATTAAAAAACAGAAGATCAATAAGGGATTTTCAGGACAAGAACGTTTCCCTGAACGTCATAGATGAAATTCTGCAGGAATCGACCTTTGCGCCGTCAGCCAGCAACGGCCAGCCCTGCCGGTTTTCTATCGTTAATTGTAAAAATACCATTAAAGCTCTTTCTGATGAAAGCAAGGCAAACCTCCTTGAAGATTATGCCAAAAACAAAACATCGCTTAATCCGGCCTATGTAGATGTTCTGAAAGACGCGAACTTCAATGTTTTCTACAACGCCCCCTGTTTGATTTTCATCATCGGTTCAAGCAGTGTCAGATCGCTTGATGTCGATTGCGCGCTGGCGGCAAGCTACATCATGTTTTCCGCGGTCGAGCGTGGGCTGGGAACCTGCTGGATCAATCTGGGTTCGCAAATCCGTGATCCCCAATTAAAAGCCGTGCTGGGGATTCCCGACGGCTGCCGGATTGTCGCGCCGATTATAATCGGCTACCCGAAGGAGATTCCGCCTGCTTCTGAACGCCACGCTCCGCAAATTCTGAAAATAGTCAGCTAGTGTGGAGTATCATTTGCACAATGGATAAAATAAAATCACCCGACGGGAAACATGTTGCGGAATTGATCTATATCAGTGAAATCCGGTTCGGTCCGGCTTATTTTTCGCTTGTCATTGACCGCGTTAAAATAAAGCGCAGGATATTCGGACAAAAGATTCATTGGTCGGACGACTCCAGATATTTGGCCGTAGAGGAGTGGTTAACTACGGACGAAAAAAGGGGCCTGTGACAAGGATTGTTTTAATAGACATCCAATTGCATCAACTGACGGAATTTAAAACGATCCATAAAGGTTTTGTCGAGGATTTTATATTTAAAAACAATCTATTTTTTTATAAAGAACATTACTATGACAAAGAAATTGTTGAAGAGGCTGAAGTTGAGATTTCCTCAATAAATAATTGGAGAGTGTTGGACTTTTGATCCGGGCATTTGATTGGTGCTAAGGGTAAGCCGCCGCTCATT
>DJVN01000180.1 GCA_002441205.1 Syntrophaceae bacterium UBA6255
TTTCATAGGTGTTTGTTGAACCTATTACCTATGACCTATTACCTATTACCTATGACCTATTACCTATTACCTATGACCTGATTTTTTAACTTAGAACTTTATTTGAATACCATTGTCTTCTCTCGCCCGAACGCATTATTATACAAAAAACTTTATTCTCTTTTCCCGCTGGCCAGGGAATCAAAACATCCTTCCCCGGCCTATCCTGCGCAAACCAGTTATTATAAATCTCTGCCTTTTCTTCCGGCACACCGCGAATCCCAATTGCCCGCACTTTAGGATTGGTAAAAGTATTATGATGAATCAAAATAAGCTTGCCCGCGATGTTTGTACCATCGCGCCTATCTTTACCACCATGCATATCAAAATTATGGCTGAGTGATTCCCCCAGTTCCATATTATTTCTGGCTTCATAACTTAATCCGGAAACGCCCGTGCCGGCAATAGAGTGGCGATTATAATTGAACAAATTAAATTCAATAAGTGACGATATATTTTTCCCATAACCGTGACTCACACCGTATCCCAATCCCTGTCTTTGATTGTGATGGATATAATTATGATGAATATGATGTTTATTTCCGTCTTTCAAGAAAATGGCGGCGTGACTCCAACCGCTTATTTCGCAATTATCCACTTCGAGAGTCCCGTACTCTGACCATATCCCGGCAGAATTAGGAAGAGCATAGTAACATTTTGCTTGCGCTTTACGATCACCAACTTGTTTGTCGAAACATCGCTTGTGATGCTCCAATTGTGGTTGCGGGTCAGGTCCGCTAATGCGTAAACCGGTTATGCGGACATTTGGCCCAAGGACATTGATCAAAGGGCTCGTAGCAAGATTACTGCTCCTGATGACAGCACCTTCAGACCCTTTGTACCCCCTATCACTTGCTAAAGTTACACCGGCTGGCAGCTTGATCTGAAATTTCTCTGTAATTATCAGATTTGTGAAATCAATTTCCGCGTGACCATCGATAAAGATGATCTCACCTTTTTTTATATTTTTCAAAGCCGCCAACAGGCCGTCTAAATCTTTTACATTGTAGTGACCTTTTGTGATGATTTTTTTATAACCAGAACCGCCGCCTATCGGACCGAGCGCATCAGGTTTTGCGCCGTATATTTGACCGTTTTTTTCTATCCAGGTATTGTTCTTTATATTGCTTTTATTCTCACTTATACTGCTTGCGTATGATGTAACGGTGAAGAGCAGGATAAGAAAGATTACTGTAACTTGTATTTCACACCACTTTTTTACTGAACATTGAACGTAGAACATAGAACTTTCTTTCCCCATCGCCTATAACCCATTACCTCTTGCCTGCCGTCAGGAACCTATGACCCCACTGTTTGTCATGCCGGTCGTAGATGACCTTCAGGTTATGCAGACCGGCATCCAGTATTTCCTAACCTATGACCTATGACCTATGTGCAATGAACCTTTTCACCTGATTCTTCAGCCCCTGCCAAACAAGTTCTTTCGCCCACGGTATTGGTCTATCCGTCCATCTTTGCGGGTGCACTGTTATCATAATTTGATTCGGCAATCGTCCTGCATTAGCTGCATTTATAATATCCTGCGTGGAATGAAACACCAAACCTTCTTTCTCCCACCGGTCTTGATACTTAGGAATTTTGTCACGCACACTGACCTTATAGCCATCCCATCGCCGACCGGTGTCAGTCAAATAAAACACTTTAGAAAAATCAATATCGAAATAAGGCTCACCTATAATGCCAAGACTTTTATAATCATACCTTTTCCACAAATCCCGGCTGTCCCATTTTGAGCGAGGACTGCCATGCATGCAAATAGTAGTAACCGGAACCAAAGAACGAAGCTTTGCCAGGTTTTTCTTAAAATCATCAAACGCCAATTCAAATAATTGTGCTCCACTCCTAACACCTCTTGTCTTACTCATTGCTGATAGGTTTTCATAATGATAGCCGATTTCATGGCCGAAATCTGAAATCTCTTTGATGATATTTTCATCCCAGCTTTCAGGAACCGTACGGAAATAATACGAGCCCTTGATTCCAATCTCGTTTTCAAGTTTAGCAATTACCAGGCTGTTTTGGGGAAGTTTATCGACATCATGACGCAAAACAATAAGCTTTTCCGAGATTGGTGATGCAATATACTCGTGAAAAGCTTTGAAACAATAGCTCCGATTTTTGATTGATTCAAGTAGCTGACGATAACATTGAACTGAAAAATCTCTCATTTTTAGCATGAAGGATATCAATCAAGACGACTGAAACGGATACCATAGCGGGATAAAAACTTCATAAATTCTTCACCAACCTCTGACGTGCCAATTCTTTGCTTTTGCCTCAAGTTGGCAACCAAAACTTTTTTTGAAAGCGATAACATTTTTAAATCGCATGAATAATCCTGTATTATTACAGCATTCGGTGTGGCGAATACATCCGGTTTGTGTTCTTTTAAATAGAAAAGAGCATGGGGTTTCTTATTGCTTGTGATCAAGTATTGTTTCATGATTTCATTTTCTTTGTTCTGTGTTTCACAATTATTGAAGATTAAGTATTCGCAAAATTCTTTAAATACATTGTCTAGAATGTTTTTTCTTTCATCATCTTTTAACGCTGGCGGGTAATTTTCTCTGATAATTTTTGCTGGATTGCCGGCGATAAGAACATTTGATGGCTGTGTTCCAGAAACAAGCGAATTTGCACCTATAACCACATTATCACCAATGACAGTACCCGGCATAATAAAAATGCGCCAAGGTAACCAAACATTATTACCAATCGTTATGGGCGCAAAAGTTACCGGGAAACCATCCAGGCATGAAAGCCATGAACCATGTGTGAATAATAAGCAATGCCCGCCAATACCTGTATCATCTCCAATTTTTATGGGCATTGTTGTAT
>DJVN01000075.1 GCA_002441205.1 Syntrophaceae bacterium UBA6255
ATTTCCCAGCTTCCCAGATGAGCCTGGGATTGCGCATACCGGAGACTCGCCTCTTTCCTGCGTAATTTCTCCTCGGCTCTCTTTTGCTTGGTGATATCCCGGCCGGTACCCAGAGCGGCAAGGCCGCCTTCATAAACGATTGTTCCCACGCTCATTCTCACATCCACCCTGGTCATGCGGTCTTTCTTCATCAACCTGAATTCATATTCCGCAGTAACCGGCTCCCCTTTCATCCTCCGGATATAGCGGTCGGACACCATCGCCAAATCTTCCGGTGCAACAAGCTCTTCAATACCCTTACCGATTAATTCCTCTTCACGATAATCCACTATTTTTGAAAATACTTTATTGGCATATCTGACTTTTCCATCCTTGATAATAAAAATCGCATCCTGGATGTTATTGACAAGAGTGCTGTACTTCTCTTCCGCAGCATCAATCATCTCTTCTGCACGTTTTCGTTCTGTCATATCTCTGAATGTGCTGACAAGATATTTCTCCCCATTCAAAATAATTGACCCTCCGGTTACATCTGTAAGACACACAGATTTATCCTTTCTTAATAAAGGGATATCCCGCGCTATTGTTATTTCATTTCCGGATAGTTTTTCAACCTGTTGAATGACGGATGACAGCTGTCCTGGCGGGATGATATCGGACAGGCCCAAAACAAGAAGCTCTTCTTTTGTATAACCGAGCATGTCGCAAATTTTTTTATTGGCGTCCGTAAATTTTTTATCGCCTAACCGGCCAACAAGCATTCCGTCAGATACTAAACCAAAGACTGTTCTGAAGTTTGAGTCGGCTTCGTCAAACGTTTCGCATTTTAATCTGCAAGTGCTTGAATCGTTTGGTAGCCTGGTCATATTTTGTTCTTCTTTCTTCGCCATTTTTCCGTCCTGAAATCAGAACCGCTTGCATGAAACCAGTCCAAATCACCGTTTACGCTGAATAGTGTCATTATGAATTACAAACTACATAAAGAATCATCGTTTGTCAAAGAGAAATGGTTTGAAAATTTCACCTTGACAATGCGTTTTTTGATAGTCATAAAACATCATGGTTATGTTCTTCATACAAAAAAGATTAACAGGTGGAATAAAATGAAACGAATATTTTCAATCCTGTGCGTATTGATAGCCCTTACCTCGGTCGATCATGCACAAGCATTTTATAATTGCATTGATAAGCAGGGCAATTCCATAATCACCGATAATCCTCCACCGGACGCAATTTGCAATGATCCGGGAAGCAGTAACCAGTCCTCCAAGGGAGGAAATCTTGTTGAGATCCAGCAAATTACAATATTATTAAATAAGCTGGAGAGAAAATCCATCCAGCAAAGCCTGACCAGCAGCGAGATAGAACAACAAACTTACTTACTCGAAGAACTTAGCCGCTACGACACCTCTGATGGACGCCGCAGAATTATTAAAACATTGGAAATTCTGGAAAGCAAATCCATTGCGGGAGGATTAACAAAAGCAGAAAGAAATCAACAAAGTACGCTCATTCAATTACAGAGACGTCTCAGCAAAAATACCGGCAAAGGTGACGCGGATAATGAAGCAAACCGGCAAGAAGTTGATATTGGCGCTCAAAATGACGAGCAGAAATCGAAACAGATTGAGCAAAAAAAGGAGCTCAAACGATTATTAAAAATACCTCGTCTAGGTTATTAATATTTATGGATAGGATGACGACACAAACCTATTGTTTCATTTAAAACAACCAAGATAAACTGCTTTTTTCAAAAATAATGATGTATAAAAAAAGGCGGATCACAGGATCCGCCTTTTTTCTGATGGTTTAAAAGTTCGTTAACCACGGCAACCGCTTCGCTTGGGGTTTGTTATTTTATGAACTAATGTTCTTTATCTCCCGGATGAAATACCAACCATTATCCATTAGAAGCAGTTCTTCTCCAACTTAAAAAAAACTTGACTTTTTAAAATGTTCTGTTCATTCCCTTATTGTTTAAAACGAACCCTTTAAAAAGCTTATCTAATCGAAAATTTTACCTCTCAGCCAAAAGATCTTTTTAATTATAATTGTATAATTATGGGTATACTATTATAAAATTTTCTAAAAATCAAGAAAAAAATCAATATATGGTGTTTATTTTTTTCATTACCACTATAAGTAGTATGTTTTTATCGGAATGATATATTGATCGTTTCAACATCATTTTGCCGATATGAGCAAAGATAAAACCACATTATTTTTGACTCTCTGCATTACGATAATGTATAAGGAACTTCAATATTTATTGGGAGAAAGCGTTATGGATGAAAAAATAAAGGTTGCTATATTCAAACAAATTGAAAAAGAACCTTTCCGTAAAAAATTCGGACTCAAATTGATTGATGTACAGGCCGGCTACGCCAAGGTGGAAATGCGCTTTACGCAGGATTTGGAAAACATGTTCGGAATGACGCACGGCGGCGCAATTTTTTCTTTGATTGATGCGGCTTTTGAAGTTGCTTCCAACTCTCATGGCACTATGGCGGTTGCTCTCAATATGAATATCAACTACCTGGCATCTCCGGACAAAGGAGCTTTGCTGACTGCGGAAGCCAAGGAAATGAATAGAACAAAGAAAACCGCCTTATATGACATTCGCGCCACGGACGATTCAGGAAAGCTCCTGGCTTCCTGCCAGGCGCTGGTGTATCGGCTGGAAAAGCCGCTGCCGTTTCTGTAAATAATGTTTCATGCTGAGGCGCTGGTTGAGTTCATCGACAAAGAAGCGGGCTTAGTGAATAAATATCCCGATGATTTGCGTTTGAAATGTTTGCACTGCAAATGCATATTACATTGCTTATCTGTTTGTTGATTATTTACCATGTTTCCTTTGTGTTTTTAAGTGGCTATATTTTCGGACAGGAATAGCTTTTTTTGTCTTGGTTGTTTTATTTTTCTTTATAACAGCCGTTTTGGGGATAGCGAACTCGTTCATAAGAATAGTACTGGTAATTTCCTTGAATTTATCTGCCGCTTTTTCCATATCATCTGGTGCGTCCACGATCGGCGGCCTCAATATTTTGTCGAAGAACTTTATTTCTTCGTCGCATTCTCTATTTCCATCGAATGCCAGCGAATGGAAAGAAAGTCCGACACAATGTATGAATATTGAACGTGCAAACTGCCTTGATATATTAAGCCTTTCGGACATACAGGATATAAAGGCTTCCGAAAAAAAAGAATATGCCGCCTTCCACTTTCCGCTGTCTACATTTCGATAAACGTTCATCGCAAAAAGCATGATGTTCTTATAAAGTTCTCTTTTCTCTTTCCAGAAATCCAAAATCATGTCAAAACGATCGCAGATGTTCTCGACAGAACTTGTTCGCTTGATATATTCGTCCACACTGCTATGACCGCTCCAGGCAATGATCCCCGCGAGAATGCTTTCCTTGGAAGAAAAATAATGGTAAAGACTTCCCGTAGATACGCCTATTTCAGCGGCAATCTGCTTCATGTTTACATCGGAATAACCCTTGCGGGTGAACAAATATAAACATTTTTCCAGCATCTTCAGCCGTTGTTCATCATGATTAACAATTTTCGGCATAGGTAAAATCTCCTTGAAATAAAAATATTTTGACGATTTGGAAAAATTTGTATGAGGATGATCTGCTTTTGTTATTTATACCACATATTTAATCAGGATTCAGCCCTTTTGTTGATGACGAATTATAAGAAAGTATACGTATAATGATCTGTTTCTTTAAGGAAAAAAAGCTTAAAAAGAAGGCAGAATCACTTCTGATCCTGCCTTCTTTTTTATCCGACTTGCTCGATTGATTGATATTATCTCATGCCCAGCAGTTTTCTGGCCACGACGACGCGCTGAATTTCGTTGGTGCCTTCGTAAATCTGGCAGATTTTCGCGTCGCGCATATGGCGTTCCGCCGGATATTCCTTCACGTAACCGTAACCGCCGAAAATCTGCACGCATTCGATGGCCGCCTTCATGGCGACGTCCGAAGCATAGTATTTGGACATGGCCGACTGCATTTCAAAATCCTTCCCCTGATCTTCCAGCCATGCCGCTCTCAATAGCAGCAGTTCCGCCGCGTCGAGTTCGGTAGCCATATCTGCCAGTTTGAATTGAATGGCCTGATTGGATGATATGGGTTTGCCAAACTGAATACGTTCTTTGGAATACGCAACAGCGTCTTCCAGACAGGCGCGGCCGATGCCGCAGGCCTGAGCGCCGATGCCGATGCGTCCGGCGTTCAAACCGGCCATCATCTGCTGGAACCCCTGCCCTTCTTTGCCCAGCAAATTGGCTGCTGGAACTTCCGCGTCCTCAAACACCAGTTCGGACGTACCGGAAGCAAGGATACCGAGTTTCTCCTCGATCTTGCCAACTTTAAAGCCCGGCGTTTCCTTTAAATCCACAATCAGATTGATGACACCCTTATAACCTTTGGATGCATCCGTCGTCGCCGCCAGAACACAGTAGCGGGCAACAGGACCGTTGGTGATAAACGTCTTGGTGCCGTTGACGATGTATTTGTCGCCTTTGAGTTCGGCCTTGCAGCGCAGTGCCGCAGCGTCAGAACCCGCACCGGCTTCCGTCAGCCCGTAGCAGCCTTCCACCTGTCCGCTTGCTACCGGCATCAGGAATTTCATTTTCTGTTCATGTGTGCCGAACGTCTTGACCGGATGACCGTAAAGCGTGTTGTTGACCGACACGATAACGCCGCAGCTCGCACAGGCTTTGGAAATTTCGATCATGGCCATGACGTACGTGACGTTGTCCATGCCCGCTCCGCCGTATTCGGTGGGAACGGCCACGCCCATGATACCCATCTCGCCGAGCTTACGGCAAATCTCTTCGGGATGACGATGCGTGTGATCCAGGTCCGCCGCGATTGGTTTAATTTCCGTCTCGGCAAATTTCCGGACCATGTCCCGAACCATCAATTGTTCTTCTGTGGGTGCAAAATTCATTGATCTTCTCCTATTCTGATATTTTTTTGCAGAAAGACTGCGTTTTTAATATTGATTGACTGTTCACAACAAACATAAATTGTGACTATCAGTCTTTATCTAAATCGACGGCAACTGTCAAATTGATATTTCAGATCATGCTGAATTTTTCGCCCAGGAGGGCAGGGATGATGTCACCAGCCGAAGTAATGGATATGACAGATTAATTATTGACAATATATTCTCTTTGCGATAGATGTAGCGTCGAGATCGAAGTGTTCCGCAAAACTGGTTGATTGATTTCAGATCAGCATTGAAACGGAACTTCGGTTTGGCTTCACGATTCATATTTAAAGCAGCAAAATAAAATTAAAGAGTTTGACGTCAATTTCCGCGAGGGGCGGGACGCATGGCAAAGGGTTTTATACCCGCTATTTTCCATGGTTGCCCCTTTAATATCGCAATCACTGGCAAATCTTTCCATCTATATGGGTTAACATGAAGGAACATTTTCCACTTATTGCACTGTTAGGTTAAAAATAAATAAAAAGGAGACACAAATGCTTGCGAAAAAATTTGCTCTAGGTTTTGGCATTGCTATTATTTTTCCAATGATGATTCATTATGGTGTAAGCACTTTCAGTCCTGAACCAAAATGGAAAGATTATCAAGTTGAGAATTATTACGAGAAACATGAGAGAGCCACACCTGACGAACAAAAAAAATTGGAAGCTGAAAAAAACCAATTGGAAAAACGAATGGAAGTGGAAAACAAACGCTTCTCGAAACATTTATTCTTTGTTGCCGTCCCTTTAGGCATCCTCGCAATAATTGTTGGAGCATTCATTTCAATTCAAGCAACGGGTACTGGACTTATGCTTGGTGGTA
>DJVN01000211.1 GCA_002441205.1 Syntrophaceae bacterium UBA6255
CCTTTGTTTATCTTATCCGGGGTTTTCGCCTTCATTACAATATATGTGCAACATGATCCTTCCGGATCCTATTTTCCCTGGACATCCCGCCTTGCCAATGCTCCGGTTGCCTTTATAATGTATCTGGCAAAAACCTTCTGGCCCTTCAGTCTGGCGGTTTTCTATCCTTTCCCTGCTCAAATTCCGCTATGGCAGGTCATGGCAACTATTTGTCTTATAATTCTTATCACTGCCGTTGTCACTGCAATGGCGAAACGCCTGCCGTATCTNNTATCTGCCGTTAATCGGCATTTCTATTGGACTGGCCTGGGGTGCGCCGCTTTTATTTCGGAGCAAAAAGATTTTATTCCCGGCAGCAATCACCTTTCTTGCGTTCCTAACTTTTTTAACATGGAAACAATGCGGCTACTGGAGAAACAGCCTTACTCTCTTTGACCGCACCCTGCAAATAACAAAGGATAACTATATTGCACATGGCACTTTAGGCATTGCCCTGTTTAAAGAAAAGAACATTGACAAAGCTATTGAACATTATAATCAGGCTATCCTTATAAGACCTGATTATTACAAACCTTATGACAGCAGAGGTATCGCTTACGACAAATTAGGCCTGTATCAACGAGCGATTGAAGATTTTAATGTAGCCATCCATCTAAATCCGGAATATTTCGCTTGCTACAACAATCGCGGTGCTTCCTACGACAAATCAGGCCAGTATCAAAAAGCGCTTGAAGATTATAACGTCGCCATCCGTCTCCAGCCGGATTATGCAGACGCTTACAACAACAGAGGGATTGTTTTGTTCAAGCTCAGCCAGCGTCAGAAAGCGTTGGAAGATTTCAGCAAAGCGATTCATTTCAATCCCCGCTTCGCTGATGCTTACAATAACAGAGCCGTCGTTTATCTCAATCAGAACAATATGGTTTCCGGCTGCCTTGACGCGCGTAAAGCCTGTGAATTGGGCATTTGCACAACACAGCAGGCAGCAGCAAACAGAGGGTTGTGCCGCTGAAACATATCTTCTCAATCAGAGGATTTGCGCGTTGCTTAAAAATATTATAGTTAAGAATCATGAATAATAAATATGTCTGTCTTGTAATTGTTTTTCTCATGATAACCTGCCTGGCGGTTTTTAGCCGGACAGCAGCAAATGACTTCATCAGTTATGATGATGATTTATACATTACCGAGAATCCGCATATTCAGTCCGGATTCAACACTGAAAGTATTCAGTGGGCTTTTACGACAGTGCATCACAGTTATTGGCATCCCTTGACGTGGTTTTCCCATATGCTTGACTGGAGCCTTTTCGGAGATAACGCTGCCGGCCATCATGTTATCAGCCTGTTTTTTCATATAATCACCGTCATATTATTGTTTCTTTTTTTAAACAAAACAACGCATAACATCTGGCCTTCGGCTTTTGTTGCGGCTTTCTTCGCCCTGCACCCTTTAAGGGTAGAATCCGTGGCGTGGGCAGCAGAACGGAAAGATGTTTTAAGCATGTTCTTCGCCATGGCTGCTCTTTACGCGTATGCTTTCTATGCTGAAAACCACAAAACATCGAAATATCTGCTGTGTCTGTTCCTGTTTGCTCTGGCTCTGATGTCCAAACCGATGATGGTTACATTGCCTTGTGTTCTTCTTCTTCTTGACTACTGGCCTCTGCAAAGATGGCAAACAGCGTCATCTGATTCTACTGAAAGCAGGCAGAAATTCACCTGCAGGATATTGCGGGAAAAGATTCCCTTTTTTATTTTGGCAATCGCCGCAAGCATTCTTGCCTTCTGGGCACAGAATAAAGTCGGCGCCATGGTGAATACAAGCGACATAGCTTTTGTGGAAAGGTGCTACAACGCTATTGTTTCTTACGTCATATATCTGACGAAAATTTTATGGCCTGCCAGGCTTGCCATATTTTATCCCCTCACCTTACCGCTGCCTTTATGGAAAGTTTTTATCTCGGCTGTCATCCTTTTATTCATTACGGCTGTCGCCCTCTATTTCAGCAGAAAACTTCCTTTCATGTTTACCGGCTGGTTTTTGTATTTGGGAACTTTAATACCCGTAATCGGGTTGGTACAGGTTGGCGACCAGGCAATGGCCGACCGTTATACCTATCTCCCTTCCATAGGAATTTTCATCATACTGGTCTGGGGAACTTATACATTCTTTAATAAAGAACATATAAGAAAAACATTTTTGTTTCCTGCGGGTATGATCATTCTCGCGGTACTTGCTATCTTAACCTACCGGCAATGCGGCTACTGGAAAAACAGTATCATTTTATATAATTATGCTTTGAGTGTTACTGAAAAAAATTATAAAATACATCACAATATGGGCGCTGCTCTTTTTAAAAAAGGGAAAATCAGGGAAGCCGAATATCATTTTGATAAAGCTGTCAAAATTAATCCTAATTATCTCTCCTTCAATAGCAGAGGAGAAATCTACGCAAGAGCGGGGAAGTATCAACAGGCTTTTGACGATTTTAATAAAGCAATTTCACTGAATCCACAACACCCTGACGGATATTATAACAGGGGGGTGACGTATGAGGTAACGGGACAATTTCAACCGGCTTTAGCTGATTTTAATAAAGCTATTTCGCTAAATAGTAATTATATTAACGCCTACAACAACAGAGGAATCGTGTATGCAAGGTTGAATCGGGTTCCAGAGGCTATAGCGGATTTTACAAAAATCATATCGATCAAGCCTGATGATGGAGGTGCTTATTCTAACCGGGCAATCGCCTATTTTTCGCAGGGCAAAAATGAACGGGGATGCCGTGACGCTAAAAAAGCGTGCGATCTCGGTTCGTGTGGAGCAGCAGAATACGCTGAGAAAAAAGAACTGTGTTACTGAGTGAACTATTATGGAAATAGGATAAAAATATTCTATGACCAATGAAATACATCTCAATCCCAAAACAAAAATTTTTGTTGTTTATTGCCTTTTAGCGACTGCCGCAATCGCTGTTTTTGGACAACTCAATCATTTTGATTTCATCAATCTCGACGATACTATTTATGTTACAGAAAACAGCCATGTTCAATCCGGAATCACGGGAGATGGCATCCGATGGGCATTTAGCACAACTTATGCCGACTTCTGGCACCCGCTGACCTGGTTATCTCTGATGCTTGATTATCAATTTTACGGACTCCATGCCGGTCGGTTTCATCTAACCAACCTTATCCTGCATATCCTGAGCACGTTCCTGCTCTTCTGGCTTTTTAACCGCATGACCGGAGCTGTATGGAAAAGTGCTTTTATCGCGGCGCTTTTCGCAATGCACCCGCTGCATGTGGAATCGGTAGCACGAATATCCCAGCGGAAAGACGTCTTAAGTGCTTTTTTCTGGATACTGACGCTTTGTCTGTATGTCTATTATACCGAAAAACCCGCGATAAAAAGATATCTGCCGGTTCTTTTTTCTTTTATCCTGGCGTTGATGAGCAAACCGATGGTGGTCACGCTTCCCGTCATCATGATTTTACTGGATTACTGGCCTCTGGGTAGATACCGCATAGAAAGTACGATGCAAACAGGTCATTTGATGTTGTGGCAGCTCAAAGAAAAGTTGCCTTTTTTTATTCTTGCGGCATCATTTTCTATCATTACAATTTATGCGCATTATAAACCGGCCATTAAAGATTTTTCTCTTCTTTATCGCATAGCGAATGCGCTAATTTCTTTTGTGACGTATTTGATAAAAACTTTCTTGCCGTATAATTTAGCTTTTATTTACCCTTTCCCGGAACATTTCCCGCTTTGGCAGATTTCAGGCGCTGTTGTCCTTATTATTTTTATCAGTATCGTTGTTGTGGCAATGGCCAGACATACGCCGCCTGTTTTCATAGGATGGCTATGGTTTATGATAACGCTTCTTCCTGTTCTTGGAATCATAAAGGTCGGGACCCATGCCATGGCCGGCCGTTACCACTATCTGCCCTCTATCGGCATTGCCATGATGCTGGCCTGGGGAATTCCCTGTCTTTTTAATAATGAAAAGAGACGCGAAAAGATTTTATTCCCGGCGGCCATCGCTTATATGATTATGATGGCTGTTCTGACGTGGCAACATTGCGGTTACTGGAAAAACAGCGGGACTCTCTTTGGTCATGATTTACGTGTCACCAGTGATAATTACGTTGCTCATAACAATCTCGCATCCTTTTTAGTTGAAAAAGGAGATTCCCATACAGCTCTCTATCATTACAATAAAGCAATTCTTATCAATCCTGACTATTTCAACGCCCATTACAACAAGGGGATGGTCTACGCTCAACGCAACCAGTATCAATTGGCCCTGGAAAATATTTCCGAAGCAATTCGCCTTAAACCTGATTATGCCAAAGGCTACTATAACCGTGGCATTGTCTATACAAAAATGGAACAATATAAGAAAGCAAAAGGTGATTTCGACAAGGCCATCTTTTTAAACCCGGATTACGCCGATGCTTTTCTCTACAGAGCTTTTGTTTTTTTTAACATGAAAGACAACGCATCCGTCTGCAACGATTTAAGAAAAGCCTGCGAACTGGGAAATTGCGGCACACTGCAAATTGCCGAATCCAAAGGATTATGCCGCTAGATCCCGTGTTGATTTGTGTGTTGAATTGAGTTGATGATAAATTTTTTACAATTACAAAATGTCCTTATTGAATATTGAAATCGATTATTTTACAAACCATGTTAAACAAAATAAATAGCAGCAGAACACATCATCAGAAAATAATTATTTATGTCGTTTTAGCGGCGATCACTCTTGTAGTTTTTGGGCAGGTTACTCACTTTGACTTTGTCAGCCTTGATGATCCAATTTACGTCATCAACAATCATCATATCACGTCCGGTATATCATTGGAAGGCATTGGTTGGGCATTCAGAACAACCTATGCCGAATTCTGGCATCCCTTGACGTGGCTTTCCCTGATGCTTGATTATCAAATTTACGGCTTGAATTCAGGAGGCTATCACCTGACCAACCTGATTTTACATATACTCAGTACATTATTGCTCTTTTGGCTTTTTAACCGCATGACTCAAATGGTTTGGCGGAGTGCATTTGTTGCCGCTCTTTTCGCCCTTCATCCGTTGCATGTGGAATCGGTAGCCTGGATTGCCGAGCGCAAAGATGTTTTGAGCGGATTTTTCTTCATGCTGACCTTGTGTCTGTATGTTTATTATACGGCAAAGCCGGGCATCAGAAGATATTTGCTTGTGCTGGTCAGTTTCATCTGCGGATTGATGAGCAAGCCTATAGTTGTCACGCTGCCTGTAATAATGATTCTTTTGGATTACTGGCCGCTG
>DJVN01000117.1 GCA_002441205.1 Syntrophaceae bacterium UBA6255
CTGGGCCGACAGGGTAAATGTAGCCGTGAGATTGAGCAACAGCAGGACAAATCCTGTGATTATTTGTGGTTTATTCATTTCTTTCTTCATTTTATATTTAATTTTTAACTTTTTGCTGTTCTAAATAGGCATCGATAATTTTTATTCCTTTTTCGGTAAGAATTCCGCGTACAAAGTTGATCATCATTGTATAAAAAAGTTCTGAAAAAGTAAACAGAGGCTTTTCAAGAGAAGTCGCACGCATGTATATGTAGGTACTTTGTTCAACCAGGAATGCCGTAACTTCCACGTTCAGGTCTTCCCTGATGTAACCCTGTTCGATACCATTCTGAAGAAATTTACTCAAGTATTCTTTGTTTCTTTTGAAATCATCCTCGATATACCGGTTGGCTTCTGGATAATATTTATGAATATCTTCGAAAAATTTCACGTTACAAGTGGGCGTGGATTGCTGTATTTCGATGATTTTAATAAATATCTCCACTACATTGCTTTCATCGGATGTCAGTTTGTCGAAAACCTTTCTTCGTTCATCCCTGAAACTGATCAGCAGTGACATCAAAATTTCTTTTTTATCCTGAAAAATTTCGTAAATGGTTCTTTTTGATATACCCAGCGAGGAAGCCAGTTCATCCATCGATACCCCTTTTATTCCATACTGGAAGAAAAGGTCTCCTGCTTTTGCTATGATTCTTTCTTTAATTTCCATTTAGCGCATTTAACAAGGCACAAAGGTAAGACAGAAAACCCAAAACATCATATTAGTTTTCCCGGTTTTAACATACTTTACAATAAGATTTTGTTGCAGATTACATATCTTTCTCTTTATGTGTAGTTTAATTAAAATTTTAAGAATGAATTACAGATTCAGTATCGATCGCAACGCTTTATATCCCGATGCGCTGGCCCTGATTTTGTCACCATTTTTTAGTGTAAGTATCTGGCTCTGCTTTTCATAGAGTTCGATGCGCAGTATTTTTTCCACATTGACAATATAGGAGCGGTGTACCCGTACGAATTGTGTACGTGGCAGAAATGTACGCACTCAGCAGCGGTGAGTACAATCATAAATCGATGAACATATCTTTTTTTCCCNNACGAATAAACTTTTTTTTCCTTTAAACAAACCCTTATTTTCCTCCTAACCCGAAAAATATTTATCTTTGACCAGTAAATGTATCATAACATCCGAAAAAAAACAAATTCAGATGATATTTTCCCATAGTTAAATACCACAGTAGGTTTGAAACTAAAAAAAATTAAATCGTATGTACAAAAACATCTCTTTCTCAATCATTGTTATTCTGGCAACAACACTTCTGTTGTCCGCCGGATGCGCCGGAAACAGCAAATCTAAACCGTTGAATGTGGATGAACTCCTGACCAATGCCACATCACTGGTTGGTGAAACCGTCGTTGTGGAGGGTCTCTGCACCCATGTATGCAGCAAAAGTGGAATGAAACTTTTTCTGCAGGGAACAGATGAGACAAAAACAGTGCGGGCCGAATCGGGCGCTGCCCTGGGCAAATTTGACCCTGCCAGTGTGGACAAGAAGGTGCGGGTGCGCGGAAAACTGGTGGAAGAACAAGCCGGTGAAAACAGTCAGACCACTCACATCCACGGAGAAGAAGGAGTAACCTGTGAAACAGAAGAGACAGCTGAAAAGGCGTACTACATCGCTGCGGAATCTTATCAGATCATTGATTGAATGGAAGCGCCCGCACAATTCACCGGATTTACAGCGGACAGCATTTTGTTTCTGAAAGAACTAAAACAGAACAACTACCGCGAATGGTTCAACGAGCGGAAGCATATCTACGAGAACGCTTTGTTGAAACCTTTCCGGTCGTTGGCGGTCATGCTTACTCCCACCATGCACAACATTGACCCGCAGTTTGAGCTGCGTCCCTCGAAGATGCTCTCGCGCATCTATCGAGACATCCGCTTTTCTCCCAATAAGGATCCTTACAAAACTTCCATGTGGCTTAACTTTCAACAAGCCACCACACACTGGGAAAACTTTCCCGGTTATTTTGCCGAGCTCAGCGACGAACATTTTATGACAGGAATGGGATTATTTATGCCCAAACGAAAGATCATGGATGTTTTCCGGGAAGAGGTGGACTACAGCCGCGAATCATTCAGAGAGATGGCTGAGAAAACGCTCAATGCCGGGTTTGAAGTAGCCGGCGAACCTTACAAGCGCCCCATTCCCAACAGCCTGCCCGATTTCTACCAACCCTGGATACAACGGAAAAGCATCTATGTAATCAAAACAATCCCGCTGTCGGACCAACGGCTCTACAGTGAGGCCATTGCACTGCTGCTTATGGACGACTTTGCACAAATTGCCGATCTTTATCACTTTATGAAGGAGATCGTGAAGGAAGCACAATAAAATTATAATCTGTCGCATTTATTTTATAATTTTGTGCAATTTCTCATTCATACTGCACAATTAAAATCAAAATGGCAAATAACAAACTACGTGACGACGCACTTGCCTATCATGCGCAGGGGCGTCCCGGAAAAATTGAAGTCGTACCTACCAAACCTTATAGTTCACAGCGCGACCTTTCTCTCGCTTACTCACCGGGAGTTGCTGCGCCCTGCCTGGAAATTGAAAAAAATCCACAAGATGCATATAATTATACCTCGAAGGGCAACCTGGTGGCAGTCATCTCGAATGGCACCGCCGTACTGGGTCTTGGAAACATTGGCGCCCTGGCCGGTAAACCGGTCATGGAAGGCAAGGGGTTGCTTTTCAAAATTTTCGCAGGCATCGACGTATTCGACATCGAAGTGGACGAAAAAGATCCGGAGAAATTCATCCAGATAGTCAAAGCCATAGCACCCACTTTTGGAGGTATTAACCTGGAAGACATCAAGGCTCCGCAATGCTTTGAGATTGAAGAACGACTGAAGAGCGAACTCGACATTCCCATCATGCACGACGACCAGCACGGCACCGCGATCATCTCTGCCTGCGGATTACTTAATGCACTGGAGATCAATGGAAAAAAGATTGAAGATATTCGCGTGGTGGTGAATGGCGCCGGTGCTGCTGCCAACTCCTGTACCAAACTCTACATGGCATTGGGGGCAAAG
>DJVN01000164.1 GCA_002441205.1 Syntrophaceae bacterium UBA6255
GGAACTCTTTACAGTACGGGCATTTGTTGAGAATAGGAAAGCCCTTACCCTTCATTCGGTGCTTGATTGGGGTGAATTTATCGCTGGCTGGCATTGATTACCTCGCGTTGTATGTTGTGCTGGTTTATTACTGTTTTCAAGTTCCATATCCGCATGGCCGCAAGCCTGCCTAGCTTTAATTCTTTTTCGCCGGGTATTTTCACGGCCAATTTGTTTTGCGTCGCCTCTCTTATTTTGCGAACCTTACCGCCGGGATTGACAACCAACACCCCGGCGTGTTCTGGAATGTTTTGAATTTCAGGTTCAAGTTTTTCAGGAATTGCGAAATACAATTTCCTTAATAATTTTGAATTGTGGCCGTGCCTCTTTTTAGCATCGTTGCGAAGATCATATTTACAAACCTTGATCTCAATTTCATAGGCCCAGCCTGTTTTTGTTAAAACAAAAAGATCGCATTCATGTTGCAAATCAAGTCCCCAAAATATGTTAGGGATAACCATGTTGACACGGGTATCGAAGTATCTCGCAACTGCGATTTCTATTTCATTGGCGGTTTCGTAATTCATTGATTTTTCTTGCAATCCTTGTGCTTACGGTTAAATGCCTCTTTCGCCTCTTTCAGCGCCTTTTCCGTATCAACTTCAATCCGGTGTGTATGCCCGCATCCTGGACATTCAACGGTTTCAATTGTGAGGTGGGTCATTTTTTCCTCAATTCGCTGTCTGGAAGAGTCACCCACGTTAAGCCTAACTCATGGCATTTTGCGACTGACCCTTCGATTAGTTGATTCATTTTCTTGACTGACAATTTGTTGATGGACGGCATTACCGGAAACACCTGTTTTTTGATCGGGACATAATAAGGCGTAAAGTCATCTGGCATGACGGTTAGCTTTAACAGCGTTTCCCAATACTCAACCGAATCGCCGGAATCATTAGCCAGCGCCGGGAGTAATACGCCCTTCCACCATTTTATCTGCTGGTAACTGATATATTTATCAGGTGTAAGAATCTGCAAGGCGGAGCCAGGGACGCACTCCGCCAACAAGTCCGAAAGCGGCTTGTCAAATAACGGTTGTCCGTCGGCCATTGAAACGCATTTAATTATCATTGCAGCTTCTTCAACCTCTCAACAACTTCCAGCATTTCCGTGTTAAAGGCGTCAAGCTCGTCGGCCAGTTTCTTTAAATATGCCTCATCCCTGCCTACTTCGAGGATCAATGGCGGCAATCCTTCGTATGCGCTCATAAACCACCATTTGTCGCGCTCCGTCACATAAAGGCTCATTTGTATCTGGCCGATGTAATCAGTGGGTAATTTCCCTGCCAGTAGATATTTAACCTGCGTTTTCATCATCGGGTTTTTGATCTCAAGCCCTTCGTTATTCCCGACAAGGGAGTCCGGCGAACAGTGGCAAAGTTTCCAGTCGTCTTTGAAAACGATGCCGACCTTCTGGCATTCAACGCCGTTAATCATTTCAAACAGCGCCCGCGCCGCTGCTTCGCGTTCAATTCCGTTCAGCATGGCTTGGCTCTGGAATGTTTCTTCACATTTTCCGGTTAGGCGTTCACCGGCTATCTGCATCATGAAGTCTTCACGCTGTTTTGATCTTGCGCCGGTTGTCGTGATGATTTTATCAATGGAGCTTGCGCCGACATTTCCGGCCTTCGCCTTAAACCAATCCTCGGAGCCTTGCTCATAATCGGTTATAATTATCGGCATTATGCTTTCCCTTTCTTGGCGCGTAGTGCCGCCATTGCCTTGTCAAAGTCACTGGCTTTGATTTGCCCTATCTCTTTAACTTTCATGTATTCGCAAAACTTCTTTTCGTCGGCTTCTTTGGCCTGGATCATGTCAATGATGGTGGATTTTTGCTTGTCGGAAATATAGGCGACTTCCTCCGCGCTTTTTCCGTCGTCGTCCTGATCGTGTGTTGCCAGCCCAGTCAATGCAAGGATCGTATAGCGTTCAAGGTAACTGATCGTTGACCCAAGCGCCTGAATTGTGTTCTTTCCGCCGGACTGATCCAATGCCGCCGTGAGACTTGTTTCTTCTGAATGTCCAAAAATATGAGATATTCGGCATGTAACAGTTACGCCTTTTTCGTCCTGTCTTGTTGTCCACGCCGCCGACAGTCCGTGCTTGCTCAAGGCAGCGCCTATTTTGTCCGTCACGTTTCCGAGTGAGGCGTGATTATATGCCGTCGTGCCGGAAGTGGTTTTGTAGGAAACCTTCTTATCTTTTTCGATTTCCGGCGGGTTAGCCTTAAAATCGCTCATGGCCTGAGAATACGCTTTCCGGGCCTGATTCGCCTCATATCGCTCTTGCAGGATCATAAACCTTTCGAGCTTGTCAAGATCCATGCCTTTGTCAATCGCGGCCATCATCATGGCCTGTGGTGATTCCTGGTTGATCGGTAATGCCAATGCTGTTTCCATTATAATGCCTCCGCCTCGTCTCTAAGGTATTTAAGTGCTGCCGCAAGTTGGCCGTTGAAATTACGGGCATACATCGCGGCCTCTTTGGTTTTCAATTCTGGGAACGGAACTTTGTCAATCGCGTCGGCCAGCGCAATCAACTTCACCTTATCCGGCGCTCTGGCTGCTTTCTTTTCGGCGTTCGCCTTTTCCCTAACCTCTCTCTTTTCTTTTTCATCTGCCTCTCGTTTGATCCTAGCTTCTGTTTCGATTCGGGCTTTATCGGCAGCTTCTTTCTTTGCGTTTTCTAGTGCCTGAGCATCCGCTATTGCTTTTAATCTTGCGGCCGCAACATCGGCAATGCGCTTCTTTTCCGCCTCAATAGCATCTTGCGCGGCCTTGATTTCCGCTGCCTGCTTGTCTTGCGCGGCCTGAATGTCGGCGAGGCGCTTTGCTTCTGCCGCCTGTTCTTCTTTGATCTTATCAAGCCGCTTTTCTTCTTCAATTTTTGCGGCTTTCTCTGATTCAATCCGGGCCTTCTCAGCATCCACCAGTTTTTGATATTCGCCACAAATCGTTTCAAACTGCTCATCGTTGCAGGTTTTTACGATTGCCTGTGGGCAGGAATATCCGGCGGGGGCAAAAGGCAAAATATAGTTTTGGCCGTTAAAGCTGCATCCAAGGGCAAATAACCTGTCAATTCTGGCCTGAATCCGTGCCGCTTCCTTTGCTTCGGCTTCGGCCTTGATTCTGGCCTTTTCATCATCAACGATCTTTTCTTGAGATTCGAGGTATGTTTCGATTGGTTCTAGTAGCGATGTAATGCGCTTTGCTTCCTTATCAACGGCGCGGCCATATTCAAGAGCATCTTCTTTCAGTTTTTTCCGTTTCTTTTCAACATCAACCCGCCTGCTCTTAATGTCCATACGGGCTGTATGCGCCAAGTCGTAACCTTCTTTGTCGTTTACGTCCTTAACGGATATTGCCATATAATCCGATTTAAGTTTTTCGATGGCAGCGTCCGTAATGTTATATTCCTTTAATGCCGTGGTAATTAATGATTGCTCAACCATATTATTCACCTTTCTTTGTTTTTAATTCCCCGCCGCCGCGCCTTGTACGATCTTTACGGAGTTATACGTGCCACAATTTACCGGTATTCCATCTTCATGCGCGAGCGGGCAGGGTTATTTCTTCTTCCGTCCGCCGCCGTTTTTGGCGACNNCAACGTATTTAATCAGCCACATTGCGAGTTTTAAAATTATGTTCTGCATTTCCTCTCCTTTGGTGGGCGGGAGGCCCGAACGCTGCCCCCCGATGGTGGGTTATTTCTTATCGTCAAACTCGACCTTGATTCGGTATCGCAAAAGGTCGGGGTGAACCATTGCCGAACACATCCCGTTGATAAGTTGTTTTGCCAATGGGGTGTATTTTTTTCCAAGGCCCAATTCGGAGGCTATCGCTTTTTTTAGTTCTTCCTGATGAACGCCGACCTGTTCTTCCACCGCCGTCGCAACCGCTTTCTTAACGACGCTTTCCATAAGCCATTGAATGTATGTAGTGGAGTTATAATCAGAGGTTGTGGTTTTTCCAGAATCTTTTTCGACCTTGTTGTTTAAAACCTTTGCCACGGCCACTTCCATTAATTTCGATTTGTCGGCAAACGCCGCAAGAACAGCCGCCGATACGTGCGCCGTTATGATTGGCTCGATAATGTCCTTTGGTATCTGAAATGTTGGATTGTCTGGCATATTTTCCCTTCCTTTCCTTTGGAGGGGGTTCATACACGTCACCCCCTCCGCCAGAATCATACTACACGTCGGCATTTGGTGTCCGGTGCCGTACCGGGAATAAATATTTTGGCTTGATTGGGATCATCTTTTATTTTATTTTCTTCCATCCACCATGACCACATTGTTTCTATGTTTTGATAATGTCCGGCAATGTCTGGCTTCCCTTTGATTTTTCTTTCCTCAATTACTTTTATAAACGTATTCCAATAAGCCTTCTTGAACTGGGGCCATCGCTCAAATTGTCTATACCTTTGACGAGCAGCCATTGGACAACCGATGCAACCAATACGATGGAAACCTTCGTTGTATAGGTCTGGATATGGTAATTTATTTGATTTGATGTATTCCCATATTTCATCCGAGGCCCATTCAATTATAGGATGAACAAGATAATCTTCAAATCTGTTTGTGCTGTCTTCATAAGCCTTCCGCAATTTTCTCCTGTTTGATTCTTCCCACCTGATACCAGTTACTTTAACCCTATTTATTCCACCCAATTCTTTAAGTAACCTACAACAATATCTCGCCAGTCGTGTTGGCGGCATTCCGTTTTTACGGATGAGCTTAAACATCGACATTTCCGGTTTGTGCATCTGGCACTCTGGATAATATTGCCGAATGAATTTCAACAATTCCGGCGGGTCAACAGAGGTCAGTTTCATGTGAACGTCATATTTAACGCCCGCTTTTTTAACCAGATCGAGCATGACAATCGAATCCTTACCGCCCGAAAAGCAAACATAATAGCCGTCCGGCGGTTCATGCTTCTTAATTAGAGCAATGGAATTGGCGACTAAATCATCCACGGTTCCGAATATGTCGGTTTTAATCAGACTCATTATGCCTTATCTGTTCTTGCAAGCGCCGCTTGTTCTTTTGTTTTATACTCGTTGCCGTCTTGCTGGCCGTCATCAAGGCGTTTCTCTTTTTGCCGCGCCTCGATGTCGTAGCACTCCTGATCCTTGTTTCTTGCGTATTCCGTGTTAAGATATGGGATGTGTCCGGTCATGCGTCCCTCCTTTGCAGCCTGTATTCCCAT
>DJVN01000146.1 GCA_002441205.1 Syntrophaceae bacterium UBA6255
TAGTGGACAAGTTCATATTGGATGGACTCTGATGCCGCGACAGATTTCAGCACCTTGAGACCTTCTGCAACAACTTCCGGGCCTGTTCCGTCACCGGGGACTACAGCGATTTTATATATTTTTGATCGACTCACCATAACCTCCTCTAAATTCGACTGATCATGGAAAATATAATTTTCAAAGAGAAGATTTTCTTAGCGCAATGAACTTCTTAAGTCAATGTCAAAAGAAAGTCTTATGGAAAATGTTCATATTTAATCTCATAAAAAACAAACAGATTTTATTGGACTATTATTTATGTTCATTAATAATATCAAATATTTACAGAATAGAAGCAAAACAATCTTTTATGGGTATCGCCTTAAGTATTTGCAAGTAAGTCCAAAGAATGTTAGTTAAATAGAGTTAATGAAAGAAATATTAAAAAATCCTGTATAGGCACGAAATTTTTACTTGCGGAGGTGATTATGGGAGAAGGAATCGGTGATTACACAAAAAATATAGTTGATTTAAGACGGCATATGTGGATGGCCGGTGTGGAAGTGGAATTGAGGCGCCTCATCTGGCAAATCGCCGTTGTCGGTAAATATATTTCCGCCAAAATTCATGAGTCCAACAGAAAACTGGCCGGTCTGAAAAATATTTACGGTGAAGAACAGATGGCACTGGATCGGGCTTCCGATGAGATCTTGAAGAGTCAACTGGAGTTTTCCGGTTTTGTGCGCGAATATGCATCCGAAGAGCAGGAAGATATCATTAAAATCGGTACCGGCAATGAAAAGTACATTGTCACGGCCGACCCGCTGGACGGCTCATCGCTGGTTGATACCAATTTAGCCATCGGCACGATTATCGGTATTCATAAAAACTCTGTTATGGATTGCGGCCGGAATTCCATGGTGGCGGCTCTCTATATTACTTACGGTCCTTTGATCACTATGATTTATTCAGCGGGCAAAGGCGCTCATGAGTTTGTGCTTAATCGCGAAGGCGAATATGTTTTGTCTGAGGAATATATCAAGCTGAAGGAAAAGGGTTCGATATTTTCGCCGGGCGGTCTGCGCCGGGACTGGAACCCGGAGCATCTTAAATTCGTCGAAAAACTGGAAAGCGACGGCTACAAACTGCGTTACAGCGGTGGCTTTGTTCCTGATATTAATCAGGTTCTGATTAAAAAGGGTGGCCTGTTTTCTTACCCGGCTTTGAAAAAATCACCCAAAGGCAAACTGCGGTTGCTTTTTGAGTTGCAGCCCATGGCTTTTATCATGGAACAGGCCGGAGGGATGGCTACCGACGGACAGCAGGACATTCTTTCTGTCAATGTGGAAACCATCAATCAACTATCGCCGATTTATATCGGCAGCTCTTACGAAGTACAATTGGCCAAACAAATGTTAGCTTAATAATAAGGCAAGGAGTTGTTATGATTTATCAAGACAAAAAAGAATTGCAGCAGAAATGTTCACAGATTATCGAAATAGACGGTAATGAGGTTGTCATTTTAAATGAAGAAAAGCTTGTCAACGAACTTATTGATGATTTAATTCAAACTGCGGTGTTCTGTTCTGATCAGGCAACGATGGAAGCCGCCTATTGGCTGATTCGTCGCGCGGGAGCGACTTTGGGAATACTATCCTCTTCCATTCAATCTCTTTATGAGGCGATGGGGCGGGAAGAGATAAAAGGATTTACCGTTCCGGCGATCAATATCCGCGGCATCACGTATGACGCAGCTCAGGCTGTTTTCCGCGCGATGAATAAAGCAAAGGTCGGTCCGGTTATTTTTGAAATCGCCCGTTCCGAGATTGATTATACAAAACAGAGACCGGTTGAATATACCTGTGCGGTCATTGCTGCCGCGATTAAAACCGGATTTTGCGGGCCTGTTTTTTTACAGGGGGATCATTTCCAGGTGAGCGCCAAGAAATTTGCAGCGGATGCCGCAAAAGAAACACAGGCGGTGAAAAACCTGATCTGGGAAGCGATTGAAGCGGGATTCTATAATATTGATATAGACACATCCACGCTGGTGGATTTATCCAAACCCACGATTAGGGAACAGCAGAAGACAAACTATAGCCTGGCGGCTGAGCTGACCACCATGATACGAGACCTGGAACCGGAGGGAATCACCATATCGGTAGGTGGCGAGATCGGCGAAGTCGGCGGGAAAAACAGTACAGTGGAAGAGCTTGAGGCATACATGGACGGATATCTGGAAGAACTCAAGAAACGCGGCGAATCGCTCAAGGGCATCAGTAAAATCAGCGTGCAGACCGGCACAACGCACGGCGGGGTTCCGCTGGCTGACGGTTCGGTTGCCAAGGTGAAGATTGATTTCGATGTTTTGGAAAAATTATCAGCATTGTCCCGTTCCAAATACGGCCTCGCCGGAGCAGTTCAGCATGGCGCCTCCACGCTTCCCAACGAAGCATTTGACAGATTTCCGGCTGTGGCGACGGCGGAAATTCATCTGGCCACCGGCTTTCAGAACATTATCTACGACAGTGCTCAGTTTCCAAGGGATTTAAAAGAAAAAATCTACGAACATTTGAAAACCGAGTTCAAATCCGAATGGAAGGAAAAGGATACCGAAGAGCAGTTTATCTATAAGACCCGCAAAAAAGGATTCGGACCTTTCAAACAGGATATGTGGAACCTACCGGCTGATATACGCGAGAAAATAGGCGTGGAACTGGAAAGGCAGTTTTCTTTTCTGTTTGATAAACTGAAAATGAACAATACGCAGGATCTGGTAAAAAAATATATTAAGCCCGTGGATGTCCCACTGGAAATTCCTGCTTCCCTGAAAAGCTGAAGCCATCTTGTTCTGAAATTCTACTTGTGAATAGATACCATAAATGGTTTTGTTCCGTTGAAGATTGTAGGGCGTGTTCCCCGAACACGCCGCGATTCGGACTGCTCGGGGGAGCAGTCCCTACAGGAATAATGATTAAATGAAAGCGGCAATCTTAGAGAAAACAACCTGTTTAGAAGAAAACAGAAACCCGCTGAAAATAACTGAAGTGCCTGACCCGTCCATAAATGACGGAGAAATTCTGATCAAGGTATCGGCTTGCGGTGTCTGCCATACCGAGCTCGATGAAATTGAAGGCAGAACGCCTCCGTCGACACTGCCTGTTATTCCGGGACACCAGGTCGTAGGTGTCATTGTCGAACGCGGGATACAGGTAAATAAGTATAAGCTTGGCGATAGGGTCGGTATCGGTTGGATAAATTCCGCCTGCGGTGTTTGTCCTGCTTGTCTTTCCGGAAATGAAAATCTTTGCCCTGATTTCAAAGCAACGGGCAGAGATGTTCACGGCGGTTACGCGCAGTATTTGGCGATATCTGAAAATTTTGCTTTTAAAATTCCCGAAATTTTCTCCGATGTTCAAGCTGCGCCTCTTTTATGCGCCGGAGCTATCGGTTACCGCTCTTTACGCCTGACCAATCTGGTTGACGGACAACGTTTAGGGCTCACCGGATTTGGTGCTTCCGCGCACCTGGTTTTGAAAATGGTTCGTTTTCGCTATCCTCAAACAAAAATATTTGTCTTTGCCCGTAGTGAAAAAGAGCGAAAGTTTGCACTGGAACTGGGAGCTGTCTGGGCGGGGGATACAAGTGCGGAATCTCCCGAGAAGCTTCATGCCGTCATTGATACGACGCCTGTTTGGAAACCGGTTGTAGAAGCTTTAAAAAATTTGGAACCTGCAGGAAGACTGGTTATCAACGCGATCCGCAAGGAAGAGATCGACAAGGAATATCTTTTGCAATTGGATTACCCCCGTCATCTCTGGATGGAAAAAGAAATAAAAAGCGTGGCCAATGTTGCCCGCGGCGATATCGAATACTTTCTGAATCTGGCTGCTCAAATGTCGATCATACCGGAAGTGGAAGAATACGCGCTGAACGAAGCCAATCGCGCCCTTATGGAGCTCAAGGAAGGAAAAATCCGCGGAGCCAAGGTTTTAAGAATGGGTTGATTTTTTAAAAAAAATCTGAGAAATTACTGAATATAAAATTACTTTAATTTATTGTCATAAAAACAAAAAATATAACAAATTTGATTTTCAAGATATTTTTTTAATTTATCAAGTAGCGGGGTCTTTTCATGAAAATAGCCACTGTCGGTGAAATGCGATTCATGGATCACTATGCCATTGATAAATTGGGTATTGCCGAAGCAATCCTGATGGAAAACGCCGGGATGGCTTCTCTGAAGATTATCAAAGAGAAGATCGGCATGGTGAATAAAAAATTCATAATTTTTTGCGGTTCCGGCAATAATGGTGGAGATGGTCTGGTTGTTGCCCGGTTGATTCATTCCCTGGGTGGTCGTGCTAAAGTATTTTTGCTGAGCAATAGTGATAAATTTAAGGGAGCGGCAAAAACAAATTTTGAAATAATCAAGCGTTTACCGGTGGAAGTGGTGCTACTGAAAAATGCGGCGACGTCCAAAAAGGATTTAGCTCATAGTGATGCCGTTATTGACGCAGTTTTTGGCACTGGACTTGACCGTCCTGTTACCGGATTGGCTGCGGAAGTAATCAATCTGATAAATAAAAGTAAAAAGAAAGTTTTATCTCTCGATATTCCCTCCGGTGTTAACGGCAATACGGGCGAAATCATGGAAACAGCTGTCCGGGCGGATTATACGGTAACCTTTGGTTTGCCGAAAATCGGCAACATGCTTTACCCCGGCTATGAGCTTTGTGGAGAATTATTTGCCAGCCATATTTCATTTCCACCTTTTCTTTATAATAAAAATGAACTTCTGGTTGAGACAAATGATTATATCGCCTTGCCTCGTCGTCCTGCCGAGGCTTATAAAGGCGCAATGGGAGATGTTCTTTTTATCGCGGGAGCGGCAAATTACTATGGCGCTCCTTACTTTGCGGCCATGTCCTTTCTAAAATCAGGCGGAGGTTATGCCAGACTTGCCGCGCCTCGTTCTGTTATTTCCGTTATCGCTAAACGAGGTCGGGAAATGGTCTATCTGCCGCAGGAAGAAACAGAGGCGGGCAGTATTGCGCTGAAGAATAAAAAGGCGTTACTGGAGTCTGCGGCAAAAGTGGATATGGTGGTCATCGGTCCGGGGCTTTCTCTCCATGAAGAAACGGTTAGACTTGTCCGGGAAATTGCAGTGACAGTTAAAAAACCGTTGCTGATTGACGGTGACGGCCTGACGGCTGTTTCAGAAAAGCCGGAAATATTGCGTGGACGGAAAGGAGCAACCATTCTTACACCGCATATGGGCGAAATGGCGCGTCTGACGGGAAAAACAACGTCTCAAATCAACGCCGACAAAATTGCGATTTTGCATAAGACAGCAAAAAAACTTAAAGCGACCATTGTTTTAAAGGGAGCGCATTCACTTGTCGGCACCGGAGATGGAAATATCCACATTAATTTGAGCGGTAATCCGGGGATGGCTACCGCCGGTTCGGGAGATGTTCTTACCGGATGCATTGCCGCCATGTACGGTATGGGATTGAATCCTGAAGATGCAACACGCAAGGGTGTCTTTCTTCATGGCTATGCCGGAGATCTGGCAGCGGCTAAAGAAGGGATTGACGGAATGACAGCAAAAGATATTATGGATAATCTGCCGCGGGCTCTTAATCATGATCGAGGCGGCTTAATCGATAGTAGATATTATAATCCGGTTTGCGTGTAGTTGACTATGGCCAAATTACGTAAAGTTTTCTCAACCAAAGCATTAATCAATAATAAACTGAAGCTGCATCCTCTGACGCTCAAATTTATCGGCGAATGGTCTCATCTGGAGAAGCCATTCCTAAAAGATTATTATAAATCATCAGTTGCTCACATTCGTGTGATGATGATCCTCGGGGGCCTTCTGTATGCGGCTTTCGGTGTTCTGGATGCTCTGCTCATGCCGCAGCAAATGTTTACTATTTGGACTGTTCGTTTAATTGTTATTGGTCCGGCACTTTGTTTAGTCCTGATGATATCTTACACCCGTATATTTGAAAGATATTTACAGCAGGTCCTGGCTTTTGCTTATATTATGGCGGGCGGCGGCATTATTGCCATGATTGTTATTGCTCCCCCTCCGGTAAGTTACTCGTATTATGCCGGTTTGATGCTAACATTTACGTGGGGATACACGCTCATTCGACTTTTTTTCACATGGGCATCCTTTGCCGGATGGTTGCAGGTTATCTTTTACGAAATAGCGTCTATTTGGGTGACTCCCCAGCCTTTTGATATTTTCATCGGTAACAACTTTTTCTTCATCAGTGCGAATATCGTGGGCATGATGGCTTGTTACTCCATTGAATATTACGCTCGCAACGACTATTTCATGAAAAGACAGGTGGAGATGGAGAGGGAAAATGTTAATAAGATAAACGAGGAATTGGAAGAACGGGTTATAAGGCGAACGGAAGATTATCAAATTGTCAATAAGGCGCTTTTGGCGGAAGTGGCCGGTCACGAGCAGGCGAAGGAGAAACTTCAGCAGGCGCTCGACAGTCTCAAGAAATCCATCGGAGTGACCATACAGGTTATGGTTTCCGCGGTGGAGGCCAGAGATCCCTACACGGCCGGACATCAGATAAGAGTGGCGAATCTGGCCTGTGCCATTGCTGAAGAAATGGGTTTGCCCCAGGAGAAAATTGACGGCATTCGCATGGCTGGATCTATTCATGACATCGGGAAATTATCTATCCCCGCGGAGATTCTGACGAAGCCGACCAAGTTGACCAATCTCGAATACTCTTTAATTAAAGAACACTCTGGCAGTGGACATGAAATGCTTAAGGATGTGGAATCCCAATGGCCGCTGGCGGAAATTGTTTTTCAGCATCATGAACGTATGAATGGTTCCGGATATCCAAGGCAGCTCAAGGGAGATGAAATTCTACAAGAAGCACGGATTCTTGCCGTTTCCGATGTTGTCGAATCAATGGCTTCCCACCGTCCGTACCGTCCTTCGTTGGGACTTGAAGCCGCTTTGGATGAGATTGAGAAGAACAAAGGAATTCTCTACGACGATGTCGTCGTTGATGCCTGTATCAGATTATTCCGGAAAAAACATTATTATCTTACTTCTTGATATCATTTCTCCTATTAAGCCAAATATTCGATGATGTATCATCCCCTGATAATACATTCAGGGGATTGGATATTTCTTAGATATTTCGCGAAAGAATATATTCTGTGACGGCAAATAATTGATCTTTTTCGGGGCAATCGTCAAAAATGCTCAGCTGAGCTTTTGCCTGATTGATGTAGGCAGTCGCCACTTTCAAAGAAGATTCAATTGCATTGTATTTTTTGATTAATCTCGTGACTTCCCGCGAGGCTTTTTGCGAACCTTTCTTGCTCTTGATGATTTCCGTGATGATACTTTTCTCTTTCTCGTTACTTTGCCGGAGGGCGAAAATCAGCGGCAGCGTAATTTTCCCTTCTTCCAGATCCTTGCCGAGGGACTTGCCGAAATCTTTTCCCTTGGCCGTATAATCCAGAACGTCATCCGTGATCTGAAAGGCCATGCCGATGTTCCTGCCGAAT
>DJVN01000297.1 GCA_002441205.1 Syntrophaceae bacterium UBA6255
TTTGGCATATGATGCTACTTATAGACCCGTGGAAGCTAGAAATGACGATTTTTTCGAATATGTTAAAAATATGTGGAATCATTGGGCGCACCGGCCTGTTCCGGATTCTTCCAGCGCCTTGATGTGCCCCGGTGATATTTTTCTTGATGCTTGATAGAAAGCAAAGAGTTACTTCTCAGGAGCCATAATAAGTCAGGCACAGTCTGCCCCGGCGAAAGCCGGGGTGAGAATTTCAGCCGATTGATATTTTTAAGAACGTCCATACTCCTACATGGCGAAAAAAAATGATTCAGAGTGCTCTGGTGAAATGTCAAGAATAAAGATTTGATAATCATATAAAAGGCACCCCCAAAGTATAGCAGAAAAGGATCATTGTGTCTGCTATACTTTGGTTAAGAGACCAATCCAAACCAAGGAGGTGCTTAAATGGAATTGTACACGGCTTTTGATTTACATGCAAACAACAGTTATGCGGCTATTGTGGATGAAGACGGGCGTAAAGTAGCTGGGAAGAGGTTGGACAACAATCCCCAAGTGGCTTGAATTTTCTTGAATCACATCGAGAAGCCATTAAGGGTATCGTTGTAGAATCCACATTCAATTGGTATTGGCTGGTAGATACGCTAACAGATAGCGGCTACAAAGTTCATTTGGCCAATACGACGGCGGTTCAGAAATACAATGGGTTAAAGCATTGCGGCGATAAAGAGGATACTTTCTGGCTGGCGGAATTGCTCAGGCTCGATGTTTTGCCGGAAGGCTACATTTATCCGAAAGAAGAACGGCCAATCCGCGATCTGCTGCGGAAACGTGCCCACCTGGTCAAACTGAGAACATCTTTGATCTTGAGTTTACAAAACATTGTCGACAGGAACTGTGGAATTCGGATTAAGGTGAATGACATTAAGCGTCGTCGAGAAGATCGCGTAGCGCCCTATTTCGAAGAAAGCGATGACTTATCTTTAACTGGGAAAGTCAGCAAAGAAGCCATTGATTTTTTCACCGTCAAGATATTAGAGATCGAAAGATTCGTTGAAAACAAACTGGAGTTGAAGCAGCCCTATCAATATTTATTATCTATCCCCGGCATCGGGAAGATCCTGGGATTAACCATCATGCTGGAGACAGGTCCGGTGGAACGCTTTGCAAAGGTGGGGAATTACGTTTCTTATTGTCGCAAGGTTTCAACGCGATGGACCAGCAATGATAAAACCAAGGGTAAAGGGAACAAGAAGAACGGGAATAAATATTTGGCCTGGGCCTTTTCCGAGGCAGCAGAATTTTCCAGGCGATATGATCAGCAAGCAAAAACGTATTATAATCGAAAAATGCAGAAGACCAATTTCATGGTCGCTCACAATGCTCTGGCGCACAAACTGGCGCGGGCAGCTTACCATATCATGAAGGATCAGATGCCATTTATGCCGGATAAATTATTTACGTCGTAACCTGGCCGGGACGCTGAACCTAAATTGGGGTTGGTAAAACCATGAGATTTGATTGGAAGAGCGTTCCGTCCTTTAATAAACGTTATCGGCATCTTTACTGACCATGCCGCGAGCCATAAATGGGGTGGTTAACAACCATTAGACTTGTGAAACAACGATTGGACACGGCCTGGAACCGAAGATTTTCTGGTCCGCAAAAGCGGAAAGGGTCATACAGGGATGAGAGCTGCCCTGAGGCAAGTATACGACATATGCACGATGAAGTTGTCCACAGCAAAAGTCACTATCCGCCGCGAGACTTTTGTGGTCTATCGGCGGACAGCGTCTCTTTGCTATGGACAACTTGTTAGGAATACAGTGCTCATCCAGTATGATCTTAATCCTGATGGGTGACTGATGCAGTGAAGACTGACATCGGAACTTAAAGAAACTACGGCAGTGTGTAGAGATTGTCGACGGCGGCATTTTGGGCAATAAAAAAGAAACTGCGTGAAGAAGCATATTTATTGCCGGGGTATATATTTTTCTCTTGACGGGGGCCTTTTAATGGGTGACCCCATTTTTCCCCCCGATTTCCCGCAGTTTGGTGCGGAAATGATGAATGTAAAAACAAACAGGAGACCCTTCATGACACTTCAATCCTGATTTTTACCTTTATGTCGCGCCATCAGGCTTTTAGTCACTGGAAGGTTTACAATTTCTGATATTTATGTAAATATCCGTCCAAATTCCAGTGAAACTTAAATATTAAATTAAACCATACTTATGTAGAGCTGCATCTGGGGCTTTTGAAAGGAGAAATAATATGGCGTTAATTGACATGAAAAACATTACCAAAGATTATCATCTCGGGGAAACGGTGGTGCACGCGCTGAGAGGGGTTGATCTGCAAATCGATAAAAAAGAGTTTGTGGCGATATGGGGACCGTCCGGTTCCGGCAAGACCACCCTTTTGAATCTGATCGGCGCCATTGATGAACCAACCACCGGAGAACTGGCGATTGCCGGCAAGGATGTCCGCACTTTGTCGGATAACCAGAAAAGCGCGCATCGCAATGAACAAATCGGATTTGTCTTTCAGGGATTCAACCTTGTTCCGGTTCTTTCCGCGCTGGAAAATGTCATGCTGCCGTTGCAGATTAAGGGCGCATCGACAGCAGAAGCCAGGAAACAGGCTTTGGGCCGTTTGGAGGAAGTGGGCCTGAGCGATCTGATCCATAATCGTCCGGCAAAAATGTCGGGAGGCCAGCAGCAAAGGGTATCGATTGCCCGGGCGCTGGTGAACGATCCCTCGCTGGTGATTGCCGATGAACCGACGGCCAATCTTGATTCAGAAACCGCCCATATGATCATCGACCTCATGCGCGAGTTGAACCAAAAAGACCACACCACTTTTATTTTTTCCACACATGATCAAAGGCTGCTGGACCGTGTTAAGCGATTAGTGCGCCTGGAAGACGGCAAGATCGTTAATGGAGGACAAAAACAATGATGAAATGGATAAAACTGGCCGTTCGTAATATTTTCAGGAACAAGCGCCGCTCTTTAGTTACGCTGATTGCGATTGGCGTGGGTTTTGCGGCAATCAGCCTCTATTATGGCTACATTCACGGAGCATATAACGGACTTCGGTATATGGCAATACGCGGAGAAGGACTTGGCCATTTAAGGATCAATAAGGCAGGCTGGCAGGAAAAAGGAAAGATGCAGCCTGAGCAATACATGTTTTCCAAAGCAGAGACGCAAAAGATTATCAAACTTGTGACTGAAGAAAAGGATGTGGTACTGGCAACACCGCAGATTCAGGTGACGGGTATTGCCACCAATGGGATCGTCTCGACTGTTTTTATAGCCCAAGGAGTCATTCCTAAAGATGATAAAACCATTAAAGCCGAGTGGGCTAAATTCGCCCCGATAACCGGACAAACATTGAGTGATGAAAAGCGTTACGGCGCGGAGGTAGCAAAAGATCTGGCCAGATACCTCAACTATGAACCGGGTAAAGACGGAGTTGTCATGGCTCCTACTTTGAGCGGTCAAATGAACGCGCTGGATGTACAGGTGGTGGGTGTTTACGACACAGGCTCCGACTTTTCCAATGATAAATTCATGCGCTTCAATTACGACTTTGCCCAATCTTTACTTGATACGGAATCAGCCGAACGAATTGTGGTCTTGCTTACCGGCTGGAAAGAAACCGAACAAATGCGCACCATCCTTCTTGCGAAGCTGAAAGCTGCCGGTATCGGCTGTGAAATTAGAACATGGGAAGAATTATCCTTATCATTTCTGAAACAGAAATCCATGCTTGATACAATGTTTATGTTTCTCTTTACCATCGTTCTCGTCATAGTGGTGATGACCACTGTCAATACTATGGGCATGGCCATACTGGAGAGAACTAAAGAGATCGGGACTCTGCGCGCATTAGGCTTAAAGCGCAGGGGGGTGTCTTTTCTCTTCGCGCTGGAAGGCGCATTTCTCGGCTTCTTAGGCAGCATCCTTGGTATTATCCTGCATACATGCGTATGGGCTTTAATTGAATGGCACCCGCCCAAATACACACCTCCGGGAATTTCCATGCCCGTATCACTGACTGTGGATATGGTACCGCCGATGCTGTTTGTCTTACTTTTGAGCTTTGTTTTGCTTTCTTTATTTGCCGCAATCATTCCGGCCAGGGGAGCAGCCAAACGAAACATCGTAGATTCCCTGGGACATGTTTGAAATAATTATAAGGAGAAAAATAATGAATCACCAATATAAACAACATTACTTAATTGGACTGGGATCCATACTGATTTTTTGCCTGTACTTTTCTGTCTCCACAGTTTGCGCCCAGATGAATCCCAAGGAGATGCTCAAAAAAGCAGATGAAGCCCGCGGCAACGCCGAAGGAATCCAATGGGACATCGTTATTGATGCCATTGAGGGAGGACGTGAACAACATAGAAAATATCGAGTATATGCCAGAGGCTATAATTCTCTGGCCGATACTTTGTCGCCGGCTAATATTAAAGGTCAAAAGCTGTTAATGCAGGACCGCAACATGTGGTTTGCCAAACCGGGGCTTTCCAAGGCTGTTCCCATCTCTCCGCGGCAAAAGCTGATGGGCGGTGCGGCCAATGGTGATATTGCTTCTACCAACTATTCGGATGACTACAAAATAACGCACGTAACGGAAGGCAAAGTGGATGATGATCCGTGTCTTGTCCTGGATTTAAAAGCGGTGGACAGCAGAGCCACTTATGACCAGATTAAATACTGGATATCCAGGGAACGTATCGTGGGTCTTAAAGCTGAATTTTACACGGTCTCCGGTAAAATGTTTAAAACGGCCACTTTCGAATATGACAACAGCATCACCATTGATGAAAAACCGCGGGAGTTTATCTCTAAAATGACGATTACCAACGCCGTCATCAAAACGGATGTGACGACGTTCAGCTATAGCAAGCCAGTGATCAAAAAAGTATCGGATTCTATTTTCAACCTCAACCTGCTGACGAGATAGAATGATTTCATGAAATCAGAAGGCATGAAAAAGATTTTTTCGATCATGATTTTCTTATGCATTGCCGTTTGGGGGTGGTGGCCGCAAATGGCCAATGCCGATGATGCCGGAGATACAAAACCATCGGTTATCCAGACCGTTAAAGATGGCTTTTCCGCGGATTGGCGAATCATGGCCTATGGCATTATGCAGAAACCGGCCAAATCAACACAGAATGCGGACAATAATTTTCTGAATCTTACGCATTACACGGGCAATCTGGAATTGAGGCCGGACTTCAAGCTGGATCTGGATTTTCTGCAACTTTCGGCTAAACCCCGGGCGAAGCTGGAATTCCGAATATGGGAAGAAGGTACCAGCAGCGGAGAAACACAATGGAAGGATGACTGGTATGTCAATGAATGGCTGGTGCGCTTAAAAGCAAGGGATAATCTTTTTGTGTCCTATGGCCGGGAGAATCTGCAATGGGGACCATCTTTTCTTTTTTCTCCGTCCAATCCCTTCTTTCGGGACAATGGCCGCAGCAATCCTTTTATGGAAATTCAGGGTATGGAATTCGGCCGCCTTGTTTTTATCCCCCACAGCTCCTGGACGGTGTCCGCCATTGTCAATACGGACGAAGGGCGCAACACGCTTTTGGGCCCCGATCCCTTTGAAAAAACATACGCACTCAAGGCCGATTATACAGGACGGGAAAATTATGCTTCCCTCATTGTTTCCCAGAAAGATTATAATAAAACACTGGGGTTTTTCGGGGGATGGACGATTTCTGACGCATTGCTGATTTATGGCGAAGGGAGTTTCATGAAAGGCAGCAATGCTTTATATCCCCGGACCGATACTTCCTATTTGCAGGCTTCAATGCAAAAAATTCATCAGGACGACTCTGATATTAAGCCGATTATCCTAATCGGCAGTTCCTATACCCTGGAAGCCAGTGGCACATTCTCACTGGAATACGCCTATAACGGGCCGGGCTATAACCGTGACGAAGCCGACGTATACTACGACCTGAGACGCAGAGGAACGACGGCTTTCAATATGGGCGGGCTGGCAGGATTACTGGGACAAAATACACTGGGGCAGACCATCAATCCGGGCCTCAGGTATCTCCGGAAGAATTATGGAATGTTTCAATATGCTCAAAGCAACATCAAGAACAAAATCGATTTGACATTGCGCTGGACACAAAATCTGGATGATGGTTCTGGTCAATTTCTCGCACTTGTGTCATATTCCATGGGCAATCATCTTGAGTTATTTTCTTCCGGTATGATCAGCGCGGGAGGCGGGGATACGGAATTTCGCAGCACCCTGGATTATCAATTAATGTTTGGGTTAAAGTATACGCTTTAAGAATTTATAGGGCTCTTAAAAGTGTAAGGTATCTCCTTATGGAACAAACAGGGGCGTTTGACTTAGAATATCACCTGCGGCGTAAAAATATTGTAATGGATTTTCTCTATACAATAATTATCTGTACGGCGATTGCATTTGTCATAGCCTTTTCCAATCCCACATCGCACCTTTCCGTCAGTTTTATCATGTCGCAGTCGTTCGGACTTGCCATCTGCACTCTGATTAATCTGATGCTGCAAATATTCAAGCCCCGACAGTGGCTGACATTAATTTTAATGATGTCTACGGCCACCATCTGTGGTGCCGTCCTGGGACTCAATATCGGTTTTTATATTCTGGAGATGATCTTGTCCATCCGCCTGAATTTTCTGATGAAAGATCTGCTGAAAATAATTTTTGTTGCCGTTATTTTCGGCGGCGCCGCATCCTATTCTTTCATTTCCAATGCCAGGTTGAGACGCCGCAATGAAATGCTCGAACAGGAAAAAAACAGGCGGATGGCCGTGGAGAAAGAAGCCCTGTCGGCTTCTCTCAGAATGCTGCAAGCCCAGATCGAGCCGCATTTCCTTTTCAATACGCTTTCCAATGTCGTCAGTCTGATCGATACGCAACCGGCTAAGGGTAAGTCCATGCTTCTGAATTTAACCAGATATCTGCGAACATCTTTATCCCGTACCTTGCCGGAAAAAACCACGCTGCATCAGGAAATAGAAATGATCAAAGCCTATCTCAATATTCAAAAAATCAGAATGGATGAGCGTTTGAATTTTAAAATTGACGTTCCGGATAATTTGCGGCAGCATGCTTTTCTGCCCATGCTGCTTCAACCGCTGGTGGAAAATGCCGTAAAACATGGGCTGGAACCCAAAGTTGACGGCGGTAATATTCTGATCAGCGCCGTCGAAGGAGACAACATCCTGAGAATCGAGGTCGTGGATACCGGGATGGGATTTTCTGATTTTAACAAGCCCGGTGTGGGTATTACGAATGTGCGTGAACGTCTGGCACTTCTCTATGGAGAAAAAGGCCGTTTGACGATCGAAGAAAACAAACCTCAGGGTGTCAGAGCTGTAATCGAGGTGCCGACCCATGACGTATAAAGCCGTTATTGCCGATGATGAAAAAGAGTTAAGAGGGTACCTCAAAGCCATGCTTGCCGAAACCTGGCCGGAGCTTACAATTTGCGCTGAAGCGGCCAATGGCCGGGAAGCTCTGGAAATGATCGATGCCTGTCAGCCGCATATTATTTTTCTGGATATCAAAATGCCGGGTCTTTCCGGTCTGGATGTGGCCCAAAAAATCGCTGATGAGTGTCAGATTGTATTTGTGACGGCCTATAATCAATATGCGGTCGAAGCTTTTGAACACGAAGCGATTGATTATCTGGTCAAGCCTGTAACAAAAAAACGGTTGATGCAAACCATTCAGCGCCTGAAAAAACAACTTCAGAACAACGAAGTACCGCCTGCGGGTCTGGCTGCCGTGCTTTCACAGGTTATTGCCAATTTGCCGGGCCGGAGCAACGCGAATTTTCTACGCTGGATCAAAACGCAGCACAAGGAGGCCGTGCGTTTGATTCCCGTGGAAGAGGTCGATTATTTTCAGGCCGATGATAAATATACGCTGGTGATGACGGTGGACGGGGAATCGCTGATTAA
>DJVN01000018.1 GCA_002441205.1 Syntrophaceae bacterium UBA6255
AGAAGAGGAGGGGGTAATAAGGATATTTAAAAGATATGATTCTCGATAAGATAATTGAAACAAAAAAAGAAGAAGTGGCGCGGCTGAAAAAAGAAACTTCAGAAGCGCAATTGAAAAAATCAATTGTCGGGCTTCAACCGTGCCGTGATTTTAAAAAAGCTCTGCAAAGCGATGCATGTAACATTATCGCGGAAGTAAAATGCGCTTCGCCTTCACGCGGTATGTTGGTCTCTGATTTCGATCCTTTGAAAATTGCACAAATTTATGAACATAACGGCGCAGCAGCTATTTCGATTCTTACCGACGAAAAATATTTTTCAGGACACAAAGATTATCTGAAGAAAATCAGGCAGCAGGTCACGTTACCGCTGCTGCGCAAAGATTTTATTATTGACCCTATTCAGATTTATGAGACACGATCCATCGGTGCCGACGCCATTTTACTCATCGTGCGAGTTCTGGGGAAAAAGCTTGCGGAATTTATTGCTCTCTCCGGTGAAATCGGATTAAGTCCGCTGGTGGAAGTTCACTCAAAGGAAGAACTGGATCTGGCACTCACCGCCGGCGCGGAGATTATCGGCATCAACAACCGCAACCTGGATACTTTTGTGACGGATATCGAAACCAGCCGCAGACTCAAAGCACGAATCCCGGAAGACAAAATCGTTATGGCGGAAAGCGGTATCCGGGAAAGAAAAGATATCGAATCGCTGATGCAAGCCGGCATTCATGCTTTCTTAATCGGTGAACATCTCGTTATTGCACCTGACATCGGTAAAAAACTCCGCGCATTCAAAGGAGAGGCCTAGAATGACTGAAGTGAAAATCTGCGGCATAACCAACAAAGACGACGCGCTTTGCGCCGCTCGAAACGGAGCGGCGGCATTGGGCTTTATCTTCTATCCGCCCTCGCCCCGCTATATAACCCCCGCGCATGCAAAACAAATTATCTTTTCCTTGCCGCAAGAGGTGGTTACAGTCGGCGTGTTTGTCAATGAGAAATCAGAAATGATAAAAAAAGTGATGGAGCGCTGCGGACTCGATATGATTCAGTTGCACGGAGATGAACCCCCGGAATTTTGCCGGGAATTTCCGGCTTCCATGATTTTAAAAGCCCTGGAGCTCAAGAGCGATAATGATGTGAATCGTGCACTGGACTATGAGGTTGCGGCTGTTCTAGTGGATAGCCGCCATGCCGGACTCTACGGCGGAACCGGCAAAACGTCCAACTGGGATTTGGCGGTGCGACTGCAAAATAAAAAGCCGCTGATTTTGTCCGGAGGTCTCAACACGGAAAATGTCATCGACGCTCTTAAAAAAGTTGCACCGGCGGGGTTGGATATCAACAGCGGCGTGGAAGAATCGCCCCGGAAGAAAGATCAGCAAAAGTTGGCTTATCTCTTCAACGTTATCCGGGCTGCGGACACCAAGCCTGAACATTCACCATTAATTTTTCAAAAGAGGAGGTTATGAAAAAATCACTACCTGACAAAAACGGCCATTTCGGTATTTTCGGCGGACGTTACGCCGCCGAAACGCTGATGCCGGCGCTGATCGAACTGGAGAAGGTTTATCAAGCAGCGCGTCGAGATAAAAACTTTCAAAAGGAATTTGTCCGGTATCAGCGCGAATACGCCGGACGTCCCACGTCGCTTTATTGCGCCCGGCGGATGACGGAAGCGTTGCGCGGAGCAAAAATTTATCTAAAGCGCGAAGATTTGAACCACACGGGCTCCCACAAAATAAACAACACGCTGGGTCAGGCACTGCTGGCGCGAAGAATGGGCAAGAAAAAAGTCATTGCCGAAACCGGCGCGGGGCAGCATGGCGTCGCCACGGCCACAGTCGCGGCGCTCTTCGGCATGGAATGTAAAATATTTATGGGTGAAGAAGATATCCGTCGCCAGGAACCGAACGTTTTTCGGATGAAAATATTAGGTGCGGACGTCGTGCCGGTGAAAAGCGGCACCGCCACGCTCAAAGACGCGATGAACGAGGCCATGCGGTATTGGGTATCCTCCGTTCGCGATACCTTTTATGTCATCGGCACCACCGCCGGGCCGCACCCCTATCCGGGAATGGTTCGTGACTTTCAATCAGTCATCGGACGTGAAATAAAAAAGCAGATCATGAAACTCGAAAACAGATATCCTGATGTTCTGATTGCCTGTGTGGGCGGAGGCAGCAACGCCATGGGAACCTTCCACCCCTTCCGCAATGAAAAAAATATTTCCATGTATGGCATCGAAGCGGCAGGATTGGGTTTGCACACCTCCAAACACTCCGCCAGCATCAAAGGCGGTAAGGTTGGCGTTTTGCACGGCAATAAAACCTACCTTCTGCAAGATAAGGACGGACAGGTGCGCGACGCGTATTCGATTGCCGCGGGTCTGGATTATCCCGGTGTGGGTCCGGAGCATGCGTACTTTCATGCTATGAAAAAAGTAACATATGTCACCGTCACGGATAAAGAAGCGATTAAAGCTTTTTCGTTTTTATCGTTGCAGGAAGGCATTATTCCCGCGTTGGAAAGCTCTCATGCCATCGCTTACGCTATGAAACTTGCGCCGAAAATGGCAAAAAATAAAATCATTTTGATTTGCCTGTCGGGCCGCGGCGATAAGGACGCCCAGACGATAATCGAAACAAAGGCGCTTTAAATACCTTTCCCCCGCCCCCAAGCATACGCCGGGGTTCCCTGCCAGGGGCGGGGCAGTATAAAAACATAATTGTGAGGATAAATATGAAACGCATTGAAGAAAAATATGCAACCTTACGCGCTAAAAAAGAAAAGGCGCTGATTGTTTATTTAACGGCTGGCGATCCGTCGCTGATGGTAACGAAACATTTAATCTTCGCATTGGACAAGGCTGGAGCAGACATTCTGGAAATCGGCGTCCCTTTTTCCGACCCCACTGCCGATGGACCGGTCATTCAGGCCGCGTCCCAAAGATCGCTGAAAGCAGGAACCACTTTGGAGAGCGTGCTGAAAATGATTGCCGAAGTGCGCAAGGTATCTGAAATTCCTATCGTACTCTTTGGCTACTTTAATCCGATTTTCGCCTATGGCGTAAAAAAGTTTTCGCTTGCGGCCCGTGCGGCGGGAGTTGATGGAGTCCTAGTGGTTGATCTTCCTTATGAAGAATCAAAGGAGCTACGCAATTACACAGACGCGGTAGAAGTAGATTTTATTTCGCTAATCGCTCCCACAACCGATAAAGACAGATTAAAGAAGATTGTGGTAAAGGCGTCGGGTTTTCTCTACTATATCTCGATCACCGGCATTACCGGCACGACCGCGCCGAAAGTTGAAAACATAAAAAAGGAAGTTGGGAAAATCCGCAATATGACGAAAATGCCAATAGCAGTGGGCTTCGGCATATCCAAACCCGAACAAGCGAAAGCCATTGGGCGCTTTGCCGACGGCATCGTCATCGGCAGCGCCATTGTGCGATTGATTGACGAAAACAAGAACAATCGGAACTTGCTGAAAATAGTTTCCGATTATATAAGTGACATAAAAAAAGAATTACGTTGATGAAAGTTGATCGATCTCATAAGTCTTTTCTTGTCTTTCAAATAATAAAATACGATGAACACCCGTCTTAATTAAATTTCGATCTTTGCCGTTCAGCAAAATCTTGAGAGGATTGCTTTTGAAAAATCCCCGTCTAAAAATTCTTTTATTGAAATGGCTGCCTCCGGAACATGTTTGACATTCCATGGACAGCGCCACCGATCAAAGCTCCCGACCCAAAACGTGTTCGTGT
>DJVN01000126.1:0-791 GCA_002441205.1 Syntrophaceae bacterium UBA6255
GTTGCATTTGTTGTAGGTAACTTAGGTAATACGCGTTTTTTTGTCAAGATAAATTTACAATTATGAAAAGGCAAGGAATAATTGGATGACGAAGCAAAACAACGTAAAAAAGGAAAGGGTAATCGCGTACATCGACGGGTTCAATCTATATTTCGGTTTGAAATCAAAAGGATGGCGTAGGTATTACTGGTTGAATTTACAGGCGTTGATGCGAAATCTAATCAAGCCCTATCAGATCCTTATGCGGACAAAGTATTTCACCGCCCGGATTTCAAAACCGCATGACAAACAGAAAAGGCAAACGACCTATATCGAGGCGTTAGGCACACTTTCAGATTTTGATATTTTCTTCGGCAAATATCAACTCAATCCTCGTAATTGTAGGAAATGTAATTATTTTGAAGAAGTCCCCAGCGAGAAGATGACGGATGTCAATATCGCCGTTGAGCTCATGTCGGATGCTTTCCTCAATCGTTACGATGTGGCATATCTTTTATCAGCCGATAGTGATTTAACGCCGGTCATAACTAGCATCAGGTCTTTGTTTCCCGACAAGAAAATTGTTATCGCATTTCCACCGGAAAGGCATTCAAAAGATTTGGAAAACAGAACCCGTTTTAGCTTTACGATTGGACGCGCAGAATTAGCAAAAAGCCTATTTCCACCAGAAATCAAAAAATCGAATGGCTATATATTGAAATGTCCTGATTTGTGGACAAAGAAGGATGAACCTTAATGAAATGTGAAAGATGAGTCGATTTGTCATTTCCCCAAAGGGATGATATGAAATA
>DJVN01000126.1:904-5355 GCA_002441205.1 Syntrophaceae bacterium UBA6255
TATTACCGTCGATGGCGACATGGGCCACGTTGAATTCCGGGACGCGACGCCGGATAAGCACAGGGAAGCCATGGAAAAACTCCGCGCTGGAATCCGGGAGGCGCAGCAGGGTCAGCTTGCAAAGGCCGTGAACCTCTTCAAGGAAGTCCTTGCCGTTGTGCCGTGTCAATTATTCCTGATATATGCATAAATTAGTGTCGTAAAGTAGCAAGTTTGTGGATATTAACTTTCTAAAATTGAACAAATATTCAATTAATGCTTGCTTTTTGCATAATATATGCAATAATCACTACAAAATTAGATTATGAAATGGAGAACGTTATGTTAATTGAATTTAACGTTACCAACTACCGTTCTATCCGAAATAAGCAAACGTTTAGCATGGCAGCCAGTAAATATTATACTGAATTGGGAGAAACAAATTGTTTTGATATCGATGTTTCTGGATTGCCGAAACTTCTCCGGTCATCTGTAGTCTATGGACCGAATGCAGCGGGCAAGAGTAACTTATTTCGCGCCCTCCATTTGATGCAAAAGTTCGTTCTTAAATCTCATTCGCAGCAGGAAGGCCAGGTAATCAACGCCGTGCCTTTCGAATTAGATAAACTATCAAAAGAACAACCAAGTGAATTTGAGATTTTTTTTGTGCAGGATAATATCCGTTATCAATATGGATTTGCGGCAAACAGAATGCGTGTCACGAAAGAATGGTTGCTGGCCTTTCCGGAAGGTAAAGCACAGCGCTGGTATGAAAGAGAATACGATGCCAATTCTGACAATGAGAAATGGTATTTCGGAAGCAAGTTCACTGGGCGTCGTCAGCTTTGGCAGGAAGCGACACGAAAGAACGCGCTCTTCCTTTCAACAGCCATTCAACTTAATAACGAGCAACTGAAACCTGTATTCAACTGGTTTCAGAATAATCTTACTACGGTTTTACCTTCTGATCAGATCAATCTTAATTTATCGCTTAATCAATGTGAATCTGAAGAAGGCTGCCGTCGTATTATGGAATTTTTGAATTCCGCTGATATTGGCATTGCTGGAATTGAAATCAAAAAGATCCCATTTAAGCCCGAAATGCTTTCCCCTGATATCCCTCAAAAAATCCGGGATACGTTTTTGCTTGAAATGAAGGGTAAGGACTTACCGGATATTCATTTTGTCCATAAGACAAACACCGGTGAATCAGTACCATTCCGTTTCTCTGATGAATCTGACGGAACACAAAGGTTATTCGCGTTTGCCGGCCCCTGGCTCGATGTATTGGCCAAAGGGCGTGTTATTTTTGTTGATGAATTAAGTTCAAGTCTGCATCCTTTGATTGTAAGGTTCCTGATTGGACTTATTCAGAATCCGGAAATCAACAAACACAATGCGCAGTTGATCTTCACCACACATGATACTTCCGTGCTTGATTCCGATATTTTACGTCGCGACCAGGTCTGGTTTGTTGAAAAAGATGGCGAACAGGCAAGCAAGCTTTATCCACTGAGCGATTTTACGCCACGGAAAGGGGAAGCGCTAGAAAAAGGCTATTTAAAAGGTCGTTACGGAGCTTTACCTTTTATTGGCGAATTGAGGTTCTAATGGGAACAGATAATCTATTCCACATTAATAAAGCACGTAAAGCAGAATCACATCAGCGGAAAAAAGCAAGACGTGATCCATACGAGCGAATGCTGATTGTTTGCGAGGGTAAAAAAACAGAACCAAACTACTTCAAGGGTTTGCGTAAAACCTTTGGTCTTAATCCCATGAATGTTGTCATCGCGGACAAAAAACATGGGCTTGATCCGATGAGCCTTGTGGAATATGCAATTGATGAGTATAAGAAAGATCCTGACTACAACCATGTTTATTGTGTATTTGACCGGGACAAACACCAAACTTACGATGCTGCCCTTCACAAGATAAGTGTTTGCCGCATGAAACGGGGTGCCAAATTACACCCGATTACTTCAATTCCTTGTTTTGAAATATGGTTGCTTTTGCATTTCGCCTATACTACCAGATCATTTTGTGCAGCATGTGATGATTCTAATGCAGATTTGGTCATCTCTGAATTAAAGAATTATATGCCTGATTATGAAAAAGGCGCTGAAAATATTTTTATTGGTGATGAGCGTTTAGATACTGCTATCAATAATGCAAAGCTCCTTGAAAAATTCCATATGACCAGTAGAACGGATAATCCATCTACAAAGATTTATCAGCTTGTGGAATATTTAATAAGCTACAGAAGTCGAAAGGTTTAATTGGACATCTTGCTGATGCAAGTATCCTTGATGCCGACATCAATAAAGAAACAAACGGTATCAAGCAGGCCTACAACATACTATCAGGCAAAGGGATAGACGGCCTCCATGACAATGCCGAGAAATCCTTCCATGTTGGAGCGACGAAGATTCTTCACTTCCTGAATCCTGCATTATTTATTATTGTGGACAGTAATGCAACTCGGGCATTCCGCGAGTGCCATCACGTTCCTTTCAAAAACACAACCCAGCCAGGTTATACTGCTGAACTTTATGTAAAGTGTGTGCAACATGTTCAGCAAGATATTAAAGATTTCGGTTTCGACAATTTTCAGAACCTGGATCCCAGCAGCCCAATAACCCGAATTTACGATAAGCTGACATTTGCTACCGGGTCTGGATGGTTTTGAATTACGGAAGATGTGTTGATATTGAATACAATGCACTGAGTGAACCGACAACCCCATCAATTTTGCCTTAAACAAACATATCACTGCACCTATCGGCTCCTCGGTGCATGTATAATTCACACTCAAAACAAACATGAGACGAAGGCGGAAGCTCCGGGCAACCGGGGAGGCAATCGACAGACGCCCGGAAACAACGCCTCCGCCCCCTGCTCAATGCATCACTGCACCTCGGGCTTCTCACCATGCTCAAACCGCGCCTGGCGGGCCACCTTCAGAGCGTCCTTGATCGGCCGGAGAATGAACTTCACTGAAACATTACGTCAGGCTCCGGATGCCCTCTTTTGTGCCAACAATTGGAATTTGTCATTTCCCCACAGTGATGATATAAAACAAATCCATTGTGGAAAATTGCAATTAAAATACGAATCATTGAAAGTACATGAGATGAAAATATCAATCCCCCTGAAAGACATCATGATTGCGCCGGGCAGGCGATTCAATCCCGCTGAACATACCGGACAGGATGTGATCAAGCGCATCAGGAAAGTTTACGGTGTGATCGCGGAAGTGATGGATGTTGCCGTCGATAACGGAATGGTCCATATCGAATTCCGGGACGCCACGCCGGAAAAGCACCGGGAAGCCATGAAAAAGCTCCGCCAGGGGATTGACGAGGCGCAAAAGGGCCAGCCTGCAAAGTCCATAAACCTTTTCAGGGAAGTCCTTGCCGTGATACCGGAAAACCTTGATGCCCGTCGAAACATGGCAAGGGCGCATCTGGATCTGGGCAGCATCGAGCAGGCCAAGAAGCTTTACCAGGAAGTCCTTCAGCTCAAACCAGCCGATCATGACGCGGCAATCGCCCTCGGCAACATCTACGCCCGGAACGAAAACAACCCTGAAGTGGCCGCGTTCTATTACGACCTCTGCCTCCAGCACCACCCCGATGACGCGATGCTTTCCTGCAACTACGCCGCCCTGATGTTCCAGACCGGCGAGTTCCAGAAGGCGGAAGTCCTGTTCAAACAGGCCGTCAGGGGCAACCTGCCCAACGCCTACTACGGCCTCGCGCTCCTCTATAAAATGTCAGGGCAGCCGGATGCCGCCAGAAGCGTCCTGGAGACCATGTTCGCCCGGATACCGCATGCCACACTTGCCGGGGGACACGCGGCGATATACGCGGAGGCGCAGAACCTGTACAACGAGCTGGCCGGAGGATCGAAACAATGAAGGATTTCAATTACGCGCTCATGCTGATCAAGGCCGGGAAGTATGATGCTGCGAGGGACATCTTCGAGGAACTCCTCCGGAACGACCCGCGGGACAAGGACCTCCTCTACAACCTCGGCATGTGCCACAGCGAACTGGGCGATCCCGAAAAGGCCGTGGCGATCCTGTCGGAATGCGTGAAGCATTATCCCAATTACTCAAACGCTCATGTCGCGCTGGGCTTCGCCCAAGTCATGCTCGGACAGGACGCGAAGGCGAAGGACAATTTCCTGAGGGCCCTGGAGATCGACCCCGTCAATTCGTACGCGCTCAGGAACCTCGGCGGCCTGTACGGGAAGGAGAACAACTTCGACAAGTCCATCGAGTGCCTTGAAATTAATGTAGATAAATGTGTGATTTTTTGTGACTCATGAAAACTGAACCTAAAAATAAAGAGCTTCTTTCCCTTCAGAAAGAAAATCGGCATTTGAAGCAAAGCATCGTCGTCATGCGCGACCAGCTTGAGGGGATTGCCCGCGAAGAGGCTGCGCAGAATACGCTGCGTGCCGCGCAG
>DJVN01000048.1 GCA_002441205.1 Syntrophaceae bacterium UBA6255
TGCGTGCGCCCATGAAACTGGCCATCGGCACATCAATGGCGGCTTTTGTCTGGATGGCACTGGTCGGCGCGGCATTCAAGATTTATCAAGGAGTGGTCAACATTCCCGTGGCTATAACGCTGGGCATTGGTGCGCTTATCGGTGCGATCTATGGAGCAAAGCTTGTCGCCAAATTCAAACCGAACGCGTTGAAAGCTTTGTTTGGTTTTTTGTTTCTGTATGTATCGCTGAAATATATTCTGCTTTATTTCGGCATACATATTTAAAAGAGTGTCAACTGATAAGGGAATTCAGAAGTTATAGACTAAAAATATTAAGGAGATTATGACACATGAAATTGCGTTTAAAATTAATGGGAATCCTAGTGTTGTTGACTGTTTTTGCCTTCGCTTTCTCTTCTCTGCATAACAGCCAGGCTTTCGCTCAGAATAAAAAAGTAAAACCGACAGCGACAAAAGAAAAATCTCAGCCGGCGTCAAAATTAGACGCAATTTTGGTCACTTTTATCGAGATCGGCGCGGCCAGATGTATTCCGTGCAAAGCGATGCAGCCGATCATGAAAGAGGTGGCTCAGGAATATATGGGACAGGTCAAGGTTGTTTTTTACGATGTCTGGACGGAACAAGGGAAAATGGATGCGGAAAAATATAATATTCGCGTAATACCCACACAGGTCTTTCTGGACAAAAACGGCAAGGAATACTTCCGCCATGAAGGTTATTTTCCCAAGGAAGAATTAATCAAAGTGCTTAAAATGCAGGGGGTCAAATAAATGATCGTTGACCTTTTTACATGGCTTACCGGTGCGCTGACTCAATCTCCAGGAATTGCCATCGGCGCAGCGTTTATCTGGGGGGTACTTTCGGTCATTTTGTCGCCCTGTCATATCGCGTGTATTCCCCTGATAGTCGGTTTCATTGACGGACAGGGAAACATCACCACTGGGCGGGCATTCGGGCTTTCTTTTCTTTTCGGACTGGGCATTCTAATCACGATAGGCATTATCGGACTCATCACGGGACTTGCGGGAAGAATGGTCGGTGACATCGGTGGCTATGGCAGCTATTTTGTGGCTGTAATTTTCTTTGCTGTCGGTCTCAATTTACTGGGGATTCTTCCGCTTCCTTTTATGGAAGGCGGCGCGGCGAATCCTAATTATAAAAGGAAAGGTTTTCTAGCGGCTTTCATTTTGGGACTTTTATTCGGCATTGCCCTGGGACCCTGCACATTCGCTTACATGGCCACAATGCTGGGTGTTGTTTTCAATATAGCATCAACCAAAATTGTTTTCGCCATTTCCCTGCTTCTGGCTTACGGGATCGGACACTGCACGGTTCTTGTTTTAGCGGGCACTTTCACAGAAGTGGTTGAGCATTATCTCCGATGGAATGAAAAATCAAAAGGCGCGGTTATTCTCAAAAAGGTTTGCGGTATTCTTGTAATTTTGGGCGGTGTTTATATGATTGCGCTGAATTTTATTCAAGGTTGATCAATGAAAAAAAGGGTTCTGTTTCTATGCACGGCAAATTCCAGCCGCTCGCAAATGGCAGAGGGCATTGCGAATCACTTATGGGGCGATCAAATGGAAGCGTTTTCCGCGGGAACACAGGTTTCTTTTGTGAACCCGCTGGTCATAGAAGTCATGAAGGAAATCGGTATTGATATCTCAAAACATCGTTCCAAAAATTTGTCGGAATTCGACGAACAAAAGTTCGACTATGTCATCACGCTGTGCGGCGATGCCAACGAAACGTGCCCTTTATATATCGGCGGGACTAAAAAACGCACATCGGGTTCGATGATCCGGCAGCGGCAACTGGTTCTGAAGAAGACATCCTGCGTGAATTTCGCCGCGTGCGAGATAAAATAAAGGAAAACTGACTGCCTTTTTTAAGGCGGAAAAAATAATTAGTTGAGGAGTCGTCTATGTCTGAAAATGTTGCAGGGAAATTATCTTTTCTTGACCGATTTTTAACACTATGGATATTTATTGCGATTGGCGTTGGTATCGCATTGGGTTATTTTGCTCCGGCCGTCGCCAATTTTATTACCGGCCTGCAGGTCGGCACGACCTCAATTCCCATTGCCGTCGGTCTCATTCTCATGATGTATCCGCCTCTGGCGCGCGTCAAATATGAAGAGATGGGCAAAGTTTTTAAGAACAAAAAACTTTTGTTTATTTCTCTTTTGCAGAACTGGGTCATCGGCCCGATTGTCATGTTCGTTCTGGCCGTTATCTTCCTTCATAATTACCCTGAATATATGATCGGCGTTATTCTCGTTGGTCTGGCCCGCTGTATTGCCATGGTTATCGTTTGGAATGAACTGGCTGGTGGCGACAGAGAATTTGCCGTGGGTCTCGTCGCCTTCAATGCCATTACTCAGGTTCTTTTCTACGCTGTTTATATCTATTTCTTTATCACTTTAATGTTAAACTGGCTGGGACTTGCCAAAACCGTCAACATCGACATCTCCATGGCTGACTCGGCAAAAACAGTTTTCATTTATTTAGGCATCCCTTTTCTGTCGGGTCTGATCAGCCGTTATTCTTTAATCGCCTGGAAAGGCGAAAAATGGTTTAATGAAGTATTTATGCCGAAAATTTCTCCCATAACATTGATTGCTCTGCTTTTTACCATCGTAGTGATGTTTTCCACACAGGGCAATAAAATCATCGAATCGCCGGTGGATGTGCTGATCGTAGGAATACCGATGACGCTTTATTTTGCTTTTATGTGGTTTGCAACTTTTTTTATTGTTCGCAAATTGGGTGGCAACTATCCACAGACGTGCGCGGTATCATTTACTGCCGGTAGCAACGATTTTGAACTGGCTATCGCCGTGGCCATTGCCATATGGGGCATCGGTTCCGGTCAGGCGTTTGCGACGGTCATCGGTCCGCTCATTGAGGTTCCGGTTCTCATTATTCTGGTTAACGTCGCCTTAAAATTCAAGAATAAATACTTCACTGTCTAACAATTTTGGAAGGAAATCTAAAAACAATGGATATCATAAAAAAATGCCGCAATGTCATCACCATAATACTGGCCGTTGCCGGCATTTGTATCATGGCCTACTATGACTATTGCGACACAACCTGCAGCTACCTCAAAGGCGATATCTTAGGTATTGACCTCAAATTCGTCGGCATTATTTACATGGCTGTGATTATTGTCTTTGCCGCCTTTAAACAAATGAATTTTGTGCGGGCGTTGCTCG
>DJVN01000179.1 GCA_002441205.1 Syntrophaceae bacterium UBA6255
AAACGAGCCAGCCATTCCAGTTTGTAGGTAAATTGTTGACTCTCCATTTCCTGACCTTGTGGAACATAAGTATTGACGATGGTCAGATCATTATATTTCGCGATGATCATGCGGTCCGGGTCGGCCGGTTCACCGTCGAAACCATAGATAACTTTTTGCGGTTTGAGTTTTGAGGCGATGGCAACACCTTTATACTGCTTATCGCCTTTAAAAACTATGTTGTAACCCAAGGCCTCAAATTCGGCTGCGGGAAAGGCAGCATCGGCAACTTTCGTTTCCTGCATGCACAGGTAGTCCGGATTGTTGGCCTTGAGCCACGGAACCACAATGTGCATTCGGGAACGGATGGAATTTACATTGTAAGTAGCAAGCTTCACGTTTATTGCCGCCTTTGATGATTTTGCAGTTAATACCACGACCGAAGACCGCACTCAAGTATTTTTGAAGCAGGCCCATGACGATTTTTTGTGATTTTGTCGTAAAAAAAAAGATGCTCAGGGCCGGATCAATCACGTCGGGACAAAATGGCCGTGCATGACCGTTTTGTCCGCCATTGCTCGATACGTCTGAACAATGCTCTAAGGAATGATTTTCACTATTCACCATTCACTATTTACTATTGACACCTTACCCTCCTTCCCTTATAAAAACCAAAAGGTGAAAATCGTAATAAAAATTTTGGGGAGACTTTATGCAATCCATAGAATCTTTTCTTCAGCAAATAAGCGATGTGCTCTGGGGGTGGCCATTAATTGTTCTGCTGGTCGGGACGCATGTCTTTTTGACGTTCCGTCTCAAATTCATTCAACGGTATATGTTTAAAGCCATCAAAATTTCTTTTTCACGCAAGCGCGAAGGAGAGGGCGACATCAGCCAATTCGGCGCTCTGACCACGGCTCTGGCCGCTACTATCGGTACCGGCAATATCGTCGGCGTGGCGACAGCAATCGCTGCCGGAGGTCCCGGCGCGGTACTTTGGATGTGGCTGACCGGTGTCTTCGGCATTGCGACAAAATACGGCGAGGCGGTTTTGTCGCTGAAATACCGCATCACCAACAAAGACGGCTTGATGGCCGGCGGCCCGATGTATGTTCTGGAGCGCGGGATGAATGCCCGATGGCTGGGATTGATTTTTGCCGCGCTGACCGCGGTGGCGGCATTCGGTATCGGTAACATGGTTCAGGCCAATTCGATTTCTTCACTTGTGCAGGAAACTTTCAATATTTCACCCTGGGTGACCGGAGTGATCTTGACCGCGTTGACGGCGGTCGTCATTCTCGGCGGCATTAAATCCATCGCGAAGGTTTGCGAGAGACTGGTGCCTTTTATGGCTGTTTTTTATGTATTCGGATGTCTGCTTCTTCTGGGGATGCATTACGAAACCATTCCTGAAACTTTTCAACTTATTTTCAAAAGCGCATTTTCCGGGCACGCCATTATCGGCGGTTTTCTCGGCGCGGGAATGAAGGAGGCTATCCGCTACGGTATCGCGCGCGGATTGTTTTCCAACGAATCCGGAATGGGCAGCGCGCCGATTGTCGCGGCGGCGGCACAGACCAGAAACGCGGTTCGCCAGGCACTGGTTTCTTCAACAGCCACCTTCTGGGACACTGTGGTTGTGTGCGCGATCACGGGTCTGGTTCTGGTCAATTCCGGAGAATGGATTCACGGTTATAAGGGCGCCGCGCTTACCAAAGCGGCGTTTTCGGACTTGCCGGTTTTCGGACCCATATTGCTTTCGGTCGGTTTGATGACGTTTGTTTTTTCAACCATCCTCGGCTGGTCTTATTACGGCGAGAAAGCCGCGGAATATCTTCTGGGAACCAAAGCCATTCTGCCGTACCGGTATTTATGGGTGTGCGCCGTCATGCTCGGTTCCGTGCTGAGTCTTCCCATTGTCTGGACTTTCGCGGATATAGCTAACGGATTAATGGCTGTGCCGAATCTCATTTCACTGCTTGTTCTCAATAAAGTGATTATCAACGAAACGAAACATTTCCTCTGGGACGGCAAACTGGACGAATCCGCGTGATTTAAAATGAGCATGGGAATCCATTGTTTGAAATCAATCCGGATTCAAAAAGGGTCAATAATGTCCTAAGGAGATATTAGAGACGAAATATTTTGGGGCAGAGGAATTGATGAAAGAAAGAAGAAGAGTAGCAAGGATAAAGGAAGAAAGCGATGTTACCATAACGGTCGTCTCCGAAGGGAAACATCAGAAGGTTATCTGTGACAGCAGCAAAGATATTTCTGTTTACGGAGCCAGAATCCACTCCCGCGATTTTTTCTCCGTTGACACCCTTCTCGATATCAATTTCGCAACCAAGACGGTTCACAAAAAGATAAAAGCCCTGGGAAAAGTAAAATGGATTAAGGTTATCGTTGAGGACGCCTCTTATGAAGTGGGTGTGGAATTCGTAAAAAAACCAGACGATGCCATAAAAAAACTTGAAGATTATATATCGTGGAAACAGAAGCAAACACGTCTTAAGCCGTTTGATGCGTCGTTTTAGATTTTTGCCAGGGATACGAACAAAAAGAATTAAACATGAAAAAGAAGACCGACAGAGCACAGAAAGATAAAACAAAATCCTCCCCTATTGCCAGTCGACCTAAGCCGACAAAAGTAAAATTTCCGGAACGTGAAGAGCAGTATCGGACTATTCTGGAAAGTATTGAAGATGGTTATTACGAGGTGGATCTTACCGGAAACTTTACAGTCTTTAATAACGCCCTCTGCAGACTCGCCGGGTACTCCAAAAAGGAATTACGGGGAATGAATAACCGGCAGTTTATTGATCAAAAGACGGCCAAAGAAGTTTATGCCGTGTTTAATAAAGTTTACAAGACAGGTGAACCTTCCAAAGGTTTCGACTGGCAGATGACGAGAAAAGACGGCACTAAAAGATTCGTTGAAGCGTCTGCGTCATTAATTAAAGATCCATCCGGCCGACCGGTGGGATTCAGGGGAATAATCCGGGATGTCACCGGACGCAAAAAAGTTGAAGAGCAATACCGCCTCCTCGCCGACAATATAACGGAGCATGTGTGGCTTCGGGATATAAGCTCTTTGAAAATAATTTATATCAGTCCGTCCGTGGAGAAAATGTATGGATATCCATTGGATGTCATTAAAAATCTTCCTTTGAATAAACTCCTCACGGAAGAATCTTTTCAAAAAATGGTGAATTCATTTATAGCTGAATTGCCCAACGCCCTGAAAACGTTACCCCCTTCCGTTCATAAGTATTCCTTTGAAGCGCAAGCCCGTCATAAAGACGGTCATCTGTTGTGGATGGACAGCACCATAAGTTTCCTGCGGGATAAAAACGGCAAACTTTCATTATTGCTGGGTGAAACCCGGGACATTACCGAACGAAAGCAGGCGCAAGAAGCGCGGAAGGAAAGCGAAACCAAATACCGTCTTTTGGCTGACCATGTAAAAGATCAGATCTGGCTGATGGGTTTTAATTTTAAAATATTCTATGTCACTCCGTCCGTAGAAAAATTGTGGGGATATACCTTGGAAGAATTAAATAATATTGCCTGGGATAAAATCCTTCTGCCGGAAACGCTGGAAAGAGTAACGGCTTTGGTTTCAGCGGTAACGCCTATCACGATGGATTCTCTGGACAATATTTTGGACCGCTCTGTTGAACTGGGCATGCGCTGTAAAGACGGCCGGATTATATGGGAGGAAGTCCGGTGCGGTTTCATCCGAGATGAAAACGGAAAAGCCGTGTCCATTGTAGGCGTCGGTAGGGATGTTACTGAACGTAAACAAATGGAAAATGCCCTGAAAAAAGGCGAGGAGCGTTACCGGAGCGTTTTTGAAAATGCCGGGCTTCCTCTGGTGATCATAGAAAATTCTTTGCTGATTTTCATGGTCAACGGCCGGTTTGTGGACATGTCCGGATATGAAAAAAATGAGATAGAAGGCAGGATGAAATTTACGGATTTTATCAACTTGGGAGATCGCGATGATATTATGAAATGCTTCTCCCGTCGCAAGGGAGACTTGCCCGTCGAATACGAATGCCGGATTACTCACCGTAACGGAGAAACATTCGATGTTTTGATCCGTATTGGCCGTATTCCAGACGTGGGTCAGTTTATCGCCTCGTTTACGGATATCACCGCACGGAAACAAGCCGAAGCAGCCCTCCTGGAGAACCAGGAAAATCTTCAAAAAGAAAACATTCGTTTACGTTCTTCCATCAGGGAACGCTATCGCTTCTGTGACATCATCGGTAAGAGCCGGGGCATGCAGGAAATTTACGAATTTATTCTTCAGGCAGCGGCAACTTCAGCCAATGTTATTATTTATGGAGAATCAGGTACCGGAAAAGAGCTGGTAGCCAAAGCCATCCATGAAACGAGCGATAGAAGTAAAAAAGGTTTTGTGACGGTTCATTGCGGCGCAATTCCGGAAGCGCTGATGGAGAGCGAATTTTTCGGTTACAAAAAAGGAGCCTTCACCGGCGCCAGCATGGATAGGCACGGTTATCTGGATGAGGCCGACGGCGGAACATTGTTTTTGGACGAGATCGGTGAAATCGGTTTGAATATGCAGGTCAAACTTCTGCGGGCCATTTCCGGAGACGGATACACGCCCGTAGGTAGTAATGTAATCAGAAATGCTGATGTCAGAATTATTGCAGCCACAAACCGGAACCTCCGGGATCTGGTCAAGCGCGGTGCCATGCGGGAGGATTTTTTTTACCGAATTCACATCTTGCCTATTTATCTGCCGCCGCTCAGGGAGAGAAAAGAAGATCTGCCGCTGCTTGTCGATCATTTCCTGCAACTCTATGACAGAAATCATCCACCGCTGCCCGGACACGTAGCGGAAGCCTTGCTGAATTATGACTGGCCGGGGAATGTCCGGGAGCTTCAAAATGTGTTGCACAGATATATGACTTTAAAAAGGCTTGATTTTGCAGGCATGCCAACGCCACGGCCATCTTCTTCGGAAACCATATCGGAGGGTGGTGATTCTACAAATGATTTCTTTGATGTTCATACCATACACGATAAGCAAATACATACGGCCCATAAAGAAAATAAAATAGACCGGGAAGAATCTTCTCTGGCTCTGAAAACCTTCGAACGGGATCATATCATAAAAGCACTTTCAGAAAATAACTGGCATCGCCTTCGCACTGCCGCAGCTTTAGGAATTGACCGTAAAACACTTTTCCGGAAAATGCAAAAATTAGGTATCACAAAAAAGAAGTCCCCAAACGCCACAGATTAAGAGCCATTATGCCCCATATTTTAAATAAAATTATTAAAAATGAGGCTTAATGCCTCACGCGATCGTATATATTATTTTTTTTATATCATTATTCCTTTATATTTCAATCGCTTATGTTGATATTAAAGCATTGCTAAGCAACTGGCACACTTGATGCTATAAATTAAAAAAATCACCTAAAATTCAATAGCAAGAAAATTGATTAAAGTTTAAGGAGGAGTATGCATGAGAAAAGCGGGTTGGTTTAAAAGCGCGCGTCTATGGAGTAAATCATCGTTTTACAAAAACCTTTTAATCGTGATGATCATTACTGCTATGGGAGTTGTTATGGCGGCGGGAGCGAGCCATGCGTCAGGTGTGCCACTGAACTCCAGTGGTATTTACAGCACGACAGCCGATGATGGCAGCGAGATCTTTTTATATCGCTACGCGCCATACACAACAGGAATTCCGGCATTTCGCACCAGCGGTACGCCGGTGGTGGTTTTCACGGGCATTTGCATGAACATGAACCAATACCTTTCCGTCACTCCCTCCGAAATGAAGGATGCGTATAGCGGTGTTTACGTTCCTGATGTCTCCGGCGCTCCGGATTGGGCATTAAACGCAGACGGGACAGATTTCGAAGCATACATCAAGGCCGACAAGATGCGTTATTACAGCTTGGCTCATTATCTCTGGCTTCAGGGGTTTGATCCATGGTTCGTCAATTACCGCGATACAGGCCGTGGTGAGGTCAAAAGCACGGGAACCAACCCCAGCAGCATGAATACACTGGATACCTGGGCGACACTTGATGCTCCGGCGGCGATTGCCAAAATAAAATCGGTTACGGGAAAAAGAATGTTCATCGGCGGTCACAGCACAGGAGGGCTGGTTGCCTATAACTACCTGCAGGGCGCCTATATGGAATATGGACTTTTAAACGCTTCCTGGGCGAAAAAAGCCTACTACCAGTTATGTTATAAACTGGGATACCAGCCACATGTCAAAGCCAGCGCTGCGCTTGCCCAGGCAAGAAATGCCGATGTCAAGGGCTTTATCGGCCTTGACCCTGCCGGAGTGCCGGCACTGCCGAATCTTCTGGATACACCTCTCTTTTGGACACTTGTCGGCTCCAAGTTGTTTCTGCCGCTGGATTACATTTCAGATAATTTAATCTCGTTGTTTCCGCAGAAACCATTAGTCGGCATGCTGGAAGGCGTGTTTGGACTGCTGAACAAGGCGGCCGCGGGAGATTCCGCGCTGAGCGACTTTTTCGACTATTTGAACTTCTGGGTGGTGGAGGATATGGACCCCTGCCTGGAGGACTGGACGGTGCGCTACAGTATCGGCGGCGCTGCAATTCGCGGCTTCGGCCATTATATGGATATGGGTTTACACAACACCCTTCGTGAACACTATACAAACGGAAAAGAAAACTATTTGAAGTATTTGATCAAGGGAGCTCCGACACCCAATCCCGGCAACGACGGGTACTACTATTTCAGTGAGAATATGTCGCGCATGACTGTTCCGCTGATTGTTTTCTCATCAAGCACGGGATCCCTCGTAAGTCCGGAGGCGACTGAAGACTTCATCATAACGAAAAAATCACCCACGGCTTACGACGAATGGTATGTTCTCAGCGGCACCGGTCATTTCGATCTGGCGATGGGCAAGAGAATGCCGACTACGATTTTTCCGCAGTTAGGTGATTGGATGAAGACGGTTGACGCATTACCGGGCAATCCGCCGAACACTGCTGCGCCGGCAACGCGAATTGATCTATAACGTCAGAAAATAAAAAAAAGTTGGAAGGGGCGGTTCTAAATAGTCATTAGAATCGTCCCTTTTTTTGTCTCTTTATTTGTGCCGCGTTTACACTGTCGTAACCGTTTCACTGTCGCAATGCTCCAACAATGATGTGACGCCTTCTGTTATGATTGTATTCCAACCGGTATCGAAGAATACGTATCCGGAAAAAATCGAATGGGGACAAGTATTTTCTTGACATAAATAAGGCAGCGTCTTATAAAAAAACATCAATAAAAGTTCCTTAATAAATATTGACTATAGCAATTATTTTTCTTTTATTTATAAAAGGAGGATTCATGAGAAAGGCAAAAAGATTCAATCTTGTTTTATTATATTTTTTTATGGCGATATTTCTGATGATGCCGGGTTGTTCTGACTTTTGGGGTTCAGATTCTGACAATGATGACAAGGGGAACGCCAGCGGACTATGGGATTACCATTCGGAGACGGATATGAACGCTATAACCCTGGAATGGAGAGATGTAGATTTTCCCTGTAACGGACCGATCTTGGGTAACGAAACCGTGAAAGTGACCATAACAGAGACCACGATGACATGGGAGGATGATGTTATAAGATGGTTAGGCGAGAGCGGCGCTGACGGCGCCATTCTCATAACATGGACTCGCGAAAGCGGGGCAGCAGGCGACCCTGTCGGAACATGGACGGCAACCGGCGAAGATGGGAGCACATACGAACTGGAACTGGGAGAGGATGGCGTCGTGTTTCTTTCCGCGGATAACATTTCGTGCAGTAGCGACGAATGAACCCGCAATAATACAAAAAATGCCGGATCGCTGAATATAGACAGGATGTCAATATTTAAGGCAGGTTGCTTTAATTTATTTCTTAAATCCCCTTTTTCTGTATTTCATACACCGCCTGCTTGAAAACAAAAAGCACATTTCTGTACTGCGCGGATTTCACTTCAAAACCCATTTCGGCAAATGTTTTCATCCACTCCCTATCATTTTTATTGGTGTGCGGACAGGACGAATAAAACAGGTTCACCAGTGAATCAAAAACGTAGGTAAAATATTGTTGCGCTTTATTTTCGTAAATATCTTCCATGATGATTATTCTTTTGCAGACCCTGTTCGTTTCAGTGATGATTCTTTCAGGATGCAAAACATGGTGTAACACGGTCAGTATGATTGCCGTATCAAAACTTTTATCTTCAAATGGCAAGTGGTCGCCATCATATAAAATCGGTCTTACTTTTTCGTCATATTGCCCCTCGTGGATATCTACAAGGGTAACCGCAAATCCATTTTCTTTCAATAGATAACCTGCCAGTCCGTTGCCTGAGCCAACATCAAGAATTTTTTCTTGCGGAGATAATAAAGGCCGAATTAAAGTCAGTTTATTTTTTACAAACTTCCGTCCGAACGCATTAAAATACCATCTGCGAAGAAAAGGGGTTTTATGAATGAGATATAAAATCATTGATGGATACACATTGATGCATTGAATGATTAGGCATTGATAAAACCTCCTTTTTTACCCGTCCTGACCACAAACCGCACAGGACAAATTTCTTTTGACCTGGAGAAAACTCATTTTTCCTGACAGGCCGTCCCAGAGCAATAATCTGTTTATAAGCAAGTCGCCTTTGCCCGTAAGGTACTTAATTACTTCGGTTGCCTGGATGGAACCGATCACGCCGGGAGTGACCCCGATGATAGGGAAAATCTCCGCCGCGGGTGTTTGGGGAAAAACGCATTTCAGGCAGGCTGTCTGATGAGGGATGATCGTCATGACCTGGCCGTTGAATCCGTGGACGGCGCCGTGAATAAGGGGGATGTTGCTTTTAACGGCGTTACGGTTCAGGAGATGCCGGGCTGAAAAATTATCCAGTGCGTCAACGATTAAATCGGCATCCCCCACAATCCCGGTTACATTTGCTTCTTCAAGTGTGCAGGAAATAATCTCTACCTCAACATAGGGATTCATGGCCCGTATCTTTTCCTGTGCCGAGGTTGTTTTTTTCCTGCCCACGTCGGAGGACCAGTGCAGGGTTTGCCGGTTGAGATTGCTTGCGGAGACGGTATCATCGTCAACGATAACGATACGGCCGACACCGGCACAGGCAAGATATGTGGCTATTGGTGAACCCAAACCTCCCGCCCCGGCAATCAGAATATTTGCCCTCTTGAGTTTATCCTGACCATCCTGCCCGATGAGTGGAAGTTGCCGGGTATATCGTTTGAGTTCCTCCTCTGTGATGATTTTTTTTGTTTTAGTCATTATCGAAATCTCAAAGTTTCTTTACGCCTGATTTACTTCAGGAGCCTGTCCTGAAAAAGAAGCTCCAGGCCTTCCGGTAAATTCCGGATGTCGTCCATCAGATAAACCGCCCCGCGAGGATATCTCTCAAGCAGAAACTGTCTTGTCTGGACATTGCATCCGCATCCAATCGTTATCAGATCAATACTATGCTTCTGGCAGTAATCCAGCGCGTCAACCACGCTCAAACCGCAATTTGCCGCTCCATCGGTAACGTGGATAATCAGTTTTTTCCTGTCACTCTTTTTCATGAGCATGGCAGCGGCGATGATTGCCTGACCTGTCGGGGTTTGACCTCCGGGCATGATGGTGTATAATTCGCCATCCCGGTACAGCTGTACAAGGTTGCACTGGTGGGATTGTTCCTGATAACCGAAAACTTCCAAATGGTTAAAGAAACCTTTTGCCGCTTCCGTAAGCGAAACAAAAGTCTGTTCCGCGACCGTCCATGGTCTATAGGATGTTCCCCTTCCGATCATGGAGGCCGAAGCATCCGCTACAATGCTGATGTTCCAGGAGTAGTCAGAGCCCTGAATGTCTTTTCTCTTGAATATCTTTCCATCCAGAGGCAGTCGATAGAGTCTTCGCGCATCTACTTTCCCCATATCCACGCCCCTGATAATATTTTTTACCCGGGCTCGTCTGAGCAGGGATTTATGTTTCTGAAAGATTTTCTTCAAACGATCCACCTGAGCCTTATCCGCAGATGCATTACATTTGGCAACGGCGCGGGTGAAGATGGTGTTCATGGCCTTGGCTTGGGGATTTTCAATAGCCACCGATATGTGTTGGGTTAAATCAGGGTCGCCCTCGTCCAGTTTGAAGCTGACCTGAGCGGCGAGTTTCTCATCAAGACCGGCCGGATCCTCTTTTTCTTCCTGATCATGATCAGGCTTCTCTTCTTTGTTTTCTTTTTCCAGTTTTACGTCGGGTTCTTTAAATTTAGGAGCAGCCTCATCTTCCAGATTAATTGCGTCGGACGTGAGATCAAATTTTTCCCATTCGCCGATGATGGAACAAATGCGTTCCCATATCGTGAGGAATATTTCGACCCTCCTGTCTCTGCGCTCCGCCAACGTGGAAAGCGTTTTAATCTGTCTGATCGTATCAGATTCTTCCACCAACACATTGACCAGATCATCATAATAATAATGAAGATGGGCAGGTAAGATTTGCAGAAATATCCTTTTCCGCCAGACACATGCCAGGCTCGTGGCGGATGGCGGAAGGGAAGGATCCCGTACCATTTCCCCGGCGATGGCTTCCCAGTATTTCAATAAGTAGAGGTGCCAAACGCTGGAGCGTACCCACTCATCGATGTACAGGTCTTCCGCGACAGATATAAAATGAACAAGATACGCTTTCAGCTCTTCCGACGGGAGGGTGGCTTTCTGCTGCACCTGGTTTTTTATCCAGTCGCTCCATTCGATACATCCGAAAGCTTCGCGGACGACCTGCCCGACCATGAGGTCAATTTTTTGAAAAGGAATAGGGTAGGTTCCTCTGACGTCGGCCGGATTCAGGATAATGGAATTGGTTGGAGAAGCGGACATGCCCTGCCAGTAAATCGGTTTGACGTTAACACCGATGTGACCGGCGACCTTGCGCATGGCCGCCAGGGCCGCAGCCAGCTCTGTCGCTTCATGGCGGGAATAATTTTTTCGCCAGTATCTGGAGTAGGCCTTGTGATGGACTTTTGGAAATATATAAATTTTTACTGGCGTATGCTTGCCATCGGTCATTTTGAAACTCACCGGTATCACCCCCGCTGCGAAGGGACATAGTCCGGAGGAACGTATCGTTCGTAGTGATTGGATTCTTCTTTCGTATCACCTGTTTCCACATGAATGGAAAGCAGCAACGATTCCAGAACATTCATCGATATCTGAAGGCTGTAGATAATGGCCTCCCGTAGCGGCGCTCCCATGGCGGAAAGCTCCGCAATCATCAGAGAGTGTCTGATGGAGATATCAATGGGCGCCTGTTTGTTTCTTCTTAATTTATTCACCACATTGAGAATTTCATCCGCAACCGACGGGGAGATTCCTGTCTTGAGAACGAGAATCTCCTTTTCAACGCTCATCGGTGGATATTCAAGGCGGATACGGTAAAACCGGTCTTTCAGGGCGGCATCCAGTTCATCCGTACCTGAAAATTCCGCGCCTTCATTCATGGTGGCAAAAAATATCACCCGGGGAGCGACCTCGACAAGACCAAACTCATCAATCCAGATGCTTCGCTCCTCCGACAGGACCGAAAAAAGTTCATTCAGGGCATGGGGATTCTCAGAGCGATTGATTTCTTCCAGATGGACAACACAACCCGGAACGCGAATGACGTTGGAAAACAGGAAACTTTGATAAAATGTTTCGCCGTCCTTCAATCTCTGCTGACCAAACAACTGTCCGGCTTCCAGAAGGAGACCTACCTGAAAGGTGGCCATCGGTCTGCTGTAATAACCGGCAAACTGTCTTACCAGCGAAGATTTACCGCAACCCTGATTGCCGGTTACCAGAATGTTGATCGGGTGTTTCTCGGAAAGCTTTTCCAGCCTTTCCATGTTTACCCTATCTTCTTCCATAACAAAAAAGTACGGGTCCAGCGATGGAACTTTCAAATGTTTTGCAAAATCAACCATGCATCCTCCTCGTATTACAATAACAGGCATTTTATAATCATTGTGACCATGCGTCAAATATCTCATCAGGGTGATCAAAAATATATCCCATGCGCGCCGCTGCATCCTCCCGGTTAAACCGGGCCTCCTCTTCACTGAGATTCATGGATGCAATCCATTGTTCCAGAAGCGCTCCGCCCGGCAGCCACATCTCCATCGTCTCCCGTTCTGAAACCCAGGCTTTGATTTTTACTCCGTGTTGCTTCAGGATCTGCCAGATTTCCTCGCTCTTGCGCTTATCGCAATACACCATCATGACCGCCTCTTTCAAACCGAGGTTTGCGGGAGGTTTACGATCGTATTTGATGCAGGGAATGACTTCTTCTTCCACGTAGGAGTCAAGTTTTCGGGCCAGTTCATCCAGATGGGCTTTATCTCCCAGGACAATCCATTTTCCCCAGTACTGAAGAACTTCACCGTTGGTCAGGTCCCGTCCTTCATACACCGTGTACTTCTTGCCCTCGTATATTTTGGGATGGAATACAAAGATAAAATGGGAATCCGGTTCATCGACAATCATCTTTTTATCACCCGCCCGCCGCAAAAGGAATAATGCTTACCTCATCGCCATCCTTCACCGTACTGGCTAGTCCGTTTAGTAATTGGAGGTTCTGCCCGTCGAGAAAAATCATCACAGAACGATTGATTTCTCCTTTTTCATCAAACACCTTGCTTTTAAAACCGGGGAATTTGTTGTCAAGATCATCTATGCACTCGCCGATGGTTTCCCCCTCGCAGAAGGCCTGTTCGGAATCTCCAAACCAATTTTTCAACGAACAGGGAATGATTACCGAAACGCTCATTGTCTTTCACGATACTTTCACGATAATTCCAAAAAATTTTTGTTGATCAGAAATTGCTTTTTCATCAAAGAGTATATGGAGAAGGATTTTTCTTGTCAAGGTGATTCAGAACGCTAGTCCTTCGGCTCTCAATGGATCTTGTTTCCGGCAATGGACAAATGCTGTCGTTTTGTCCAAAAATAAACAAAACGACGTATTGGTGCTGAGATATTACAAACGCAGATCATTAAAATTTAATGAGACTCCAATATGACAAGTATAGAGCAGTCAGATTGCTTAGTCGAATTATCCCATATGCGAAGCCATGTGGG
>DJVN01000021.1 GCA_002441205.1 Syntrophaceae bacterium UBA6255
GTGCTTTGCGGATTTTCCGCGACCAGATTGTATTTTTTATTGTCGGGCGTATTCAATTATTTTCCTCGTAATAATACGAATAGTCTATCCCTTTCATATAGATTTCGCGGCTGTTGATTTTACCGGTCAGGGCATTTTTTAACAGGTTTCTTATCCCTGCACTGTCGGTAGAAGCTTTTACCATAGCATCAAGATACTCCTTTTTGCCGATCTTGCTCCAATCCACGCATTTTTTTATCCGTTTCTTCAGCATCATATCAATCCAGATACGCGTGCTTCGCCCATTGCCTTCCATAAACGGGTGAGCTATGTTCATTTCAACATATTTATCGACGATTTCATCGAAAGAGTTTTCCGGCATCTGTTCTATCCGTAGCAATGTATCATCCAGGTATCGCGCCATTGCAAACTGAAAGCCGCCCTTGGAAATGTTTTTCTGCCGAAGCTGCCCGGCAAAATCGTATAAGCCGCCAAACAGGTATGCGTGAATCTGCTGTAATCCTTTGGTTGTGCCCACCTCTATGCCGTCTATAAAAGAGCTTTCAAACAAGCTGTATGCCTTCTGCTTGCTTTTGCCATCAATGGTTTTATCGCTGTATGTGAACCATTCTATAAAGCGATTTGCCGATTTGGCCGGAAACTGCTTGCCTAATGCAATAATACCATTGTAATCAAGCATATCGGTCAGACGGCTTTTCCCGTCGGGCGCAACAATCTTCAACTGGGTAGTGACGCTAACCACTTCACTGTTTTCCTTCTTTAGCTTGGCTTTGAGGTATTTCCAGTAATTTCGCGTTTTGCCGTAATCGTCCTGATTTGAAAGAACAGCCACGATGTCCAACACGGAAAACCACCATTTGGAATTCTCTTCGTCCCAAACGGCGCGCACTTCCCGATCATCAAAAAAACGGATAGATATTTTATGCATATTCATTTTCCCTCCTGTGGAGGGGTGCCCGTTAGGGCGGGTATATTCCCCTCCTGTGGAGGGGTGCCCGTTAGGGCGGGGTGGTTACTTAAAAATGTAACAACCCCCTTCATATTATTCAGTATATCACCTGCTGATATACGAATTACCTTTAAACCCAACCCTTTCAAAAACTCATCCCGTGTTTCATCAGCATTCACCTTGCTATCGTGAGAATTGCCATCGGCTTCAATGACCACACCTTTCTCGGCGCAATAGAAATCAACAATGTAATTGCCTATAATTTTCTGCCTGTCGAAATCCAACCCGTTGAGTTGGCCGGATTTCATCTGGTTCCATAACAGTGCTTCATGTAATATTCCTGCTTTGCGCAATTCTTTTGCGTGTGCGCGAAGCGCGGGGTTATAGGGTAAGGATTTATAGCTTTGTGTTGCTCTCATCATACCACCCCGTCAGTCTTCGACTGACACCCCTCCGGAGGAGGGGAATTAAATTCTTTAAAGGTAAGCAATTTGTCCCGGTAGTATTCGTATTGTTTGCGCCGGGCATTGAGTTCCGCCGGCAAGCTCGCAGATAAATTCCCCTCCCCTGGAGGGGTGGCGCCGTTAGGCGACGGGGTGGTCCCATTCACCAGCGCGTCAAATTTATCAAGAATAGCAACGATGCGTTCTTGTTCGGCGAGGGGCGGGATGGGAATTTTGATTTTTTTTAGATTATCATTGTAAAGTCGTTGAATTGTTCCACCTTCAGTTTTCCATTCAACTGTTGCGTACAAATAATATAAAAACTTATTCAATACTTTTTTCTCGTCATTATCTATCCAAATAATATTTGAATCCTGAAAATACGCTGGTTCGCCGTTGTAAATTACTCTTCGCCCTATTGTTCCAGATGCCGATAAAAGCACGTCACCCTTTTTGGGAAACGAAAACCTTTTGCGATATTCATCGTAAATATTTTGCGAAATAAAGGCGTTGGGCTCTTTTCCAAAAGTTCCAATTTTATAAAACGGAATATCACCACTTGCCAAAGTCTCTTTTTTGAAAATCCGTTTACACATTGACACCTTTCCAACCTCATTCAATGTTATATGTTTTACACTATCATCAGATGTCAAAAGCTTCTTGTGATAATACTCATACTGTTTCTTTCGCACCTCCAGCTCCGCCTCAATAAATAGGGTTAGGTCTTGAAATATAAGTTTCCAGCCTCCAGTTAACATTACAAATTTATTTTAGTGAAACATGCAGAGGAAAATTAAAGGTACTACTCCCCCATTACGTTTTCACTTCAGGGGGATAATTCCACCAGCAAACTTCAACGCACTATGTTTCTGAAGTTTGGGTGTCATTAACTCGCCGCATATCGCGGGATGAAGTTTTTTAATCCCTGCTTTGCGGGATAATTCAACTAGCCAATTACGATGCACTTCGTTTTCGTAATTTGATTTTCATTAACGCCTTTTTTGAGGATATTGCAAGAAAAAAATTAGGAAGTTCTACATTCTAGGTTTAAAAAAGCCTGAAGGGAATTAGACTGGAGGCTGAAGGCTGTCTCACGGCACTATGTGCCTGAGATAATCTTTTTAAGTTAATCACGATCCCCTAAGCGTCCTTTAGTTCAAACTGGTAATAAA
>DJVN01000139.1 GCA_002441205.1 Syntrophaceae bacterium UBA6255
TAATTTTCGATGTAGAATGGATATTCGACAAAGAAAGGTTTAAGGACGATGACTTCGTCGCCGGGGTCAAGCAGGGCTTTCAGAATGACATTTAACGCTCCCCCTGCCCCGCAGGACATCACGATATGATCGGCGGACAGTTTCAATCCGGTTGTTTTGTTGATTTTACCGGCAATGGCCTGTCTTGTTTCGGGATAACCGGCATTGGGTGTATAGCCGTGCTTCAGAGGAATAATTTCAGAAGCCAGCTTGATGAGTTCTTTTTTAAATTCCTTCGGCTGGTCCACGTTGGGATTGCCGAGGCTGAAATCATAAACATGTTCCGCGCCGTATCTTTTTTTCAGCAAAATGCCTTCTTCAAACATCTTGCGAATCATTGAAGACTGCGACATCGATGCCCTTATTTTTTTTGCAATAGTCATTCTGGTAAAATCCCGCCCTGATATTTTAAACGACTCACTATCTCTTGCGCTTCAATATCACAAAGATTCCCAGCAATATCAGTATAGCCGGCAGCAGATACTGGGAATACTTTGAAAGATCGAACCCGTATGATTCGTTGATAAGAAATATTATTCCCGCCAGTGCGACAAACCATCCGCCCAAATCTCTGAATTTCTGAATGATAGTGCAAATACCGATAGCTATCAGCAGTACCGGCCAGGTCTGGCCAAACGGGTAACTTCCCGTTTTGCTCAAAAAAATTAATACACCCAGCGTAATCAAGACCACACCGCCGGTAAGCAAACTATGCTTTTTTTCACTCATATGTTAATCTCCTTCCTTATAATTTTTATAAATTATATTTATCTTATCATTTATCCAATGATTTGATAAAGGGCTTAAACAAATCAATCGGAATCGGAAAAACCGTTGTCGAATTGTTTTCCGACGCTATCTGGTTCAGGGTCTGCAAATAACGCAGTTGCAGAGACATCGGCTGTGTCTCCATCAAAGCCGCCGCTTCAATTAATTTTTGCGCCGCCTGGAATTCACCTTCGGCATTGATAACTTTCGCTCTTCTTTCTCTTTCGGCCTCGGCTTGCTTGGCCATAGAACGCTTCATTTCTTCAGGCAGGTCAATGTGCTTCACTTCTACCAGTGATATTTTAATGCCCCATGGTTCGGTGCTGCGATCCAGAATTTCCTGCAGATGCATGTTAATTTTCTCGCGTTCGGAAAGAATTTCATCCAGTTCCATCTGTCCGCAGACGCTTCTAAGCGTTGTCTGGGCAAGCTGTGATGTTGCATAGAGATAATTCTCCACATTCGTAACGGCGGAATTGGCATCCATCACACGGAAATAAACAACCGCACTGACCTTGATGGAAACGTTGTCTTTGGTAATGACGTCCTGCGGAGGAACGTCCATGGTGATGGTTCGCATGTCCACCCGCACCATCCTGTCTATTCCGGGAATGATGATAATCAAGCCCGGGCCTTTCGCTTCGCGGATGCGCCCCAGACGGAAAATAACCGCTCTTTCGTATTCGCTTAAAATTTTGATGGCTGATGCCAGAAACATTATGACCAGCACCAGAACAACCAATGTCGGTATGGATAACGCTCCTTCCATTTTCACTTCCTCCTTTATTTTTTTTATTTTTATTTAATTTCTTCGACGGTTAGCTTCATTCCTTCGACTTTAATGATTTTTGCTTTCGCGCCTTTTAGAATAGGCGCATCGCTTCTTGCCTTCCAGTATTCGCCCTTGATGAATACCTCCCCTTCTTTGTCAATATCCCTGACGACTTCCACTTCCTCGCCGATCATCGCTTCCGCTCCTGTAAAGTGCTTGCGCATCTGGGATTTCACTGCCAGATAAATCACTACGATGAAGAAACCGGAAGCGACCATCACAGCCGGTATTAAGACCTGAAAAGACAGGCGCAATGCCGGCTCCGGCGAATCGAACAACAGCAATGAACCCAGAACCAATGAAATCACCCCCCCTACCGTCAGCAATCCACTGCTCATAACCTTTATCTCCGCTATAAATAAGATGATGCCGAAAATAATCAGCAATATTCCCGTATAATTCACCGGCAGCGTTGAAAGCCCAAAAAAAGCAAGCAGAAGCGATATGCCGCCGATGACTCCGGGCAGTATGGCGCCCGGCGTTGAAAACTCAAAATAAAGACCCGCCAGTCCTATCAAAAGCAGAAGATAGGAAATGTTAGGATCGGAAATAGCGGAAAGAATGCGTTGCCGGGTACTCATTTCTTTATCATCGGTCACCGCGTTCTTTGCGTTCAATACTCTTTTACTGCCGGCGACAACAACTTCTTTTCCGTCAATGGCGGCCAGAAGTTTTTCCATATCGGCCGCAACCAGGTCGATGACATTTAATTTTAAGGCTTCTTCGGCGGTTATGGATTCGCTTTTACGCACGGCCTTTTCCACCCATTCTTCCGAACGCCCTTTTGTTTTGGCTATGCTTCTGACATAGGCCGCCGCGTCATTTTCGATTTTATCGGACATCGTTTTATCAACATTTCCCGCTCCGCCGATACCGATAGCCACCGGATGCGCCGCTCCGATATTGGTTCCGGGCGCCATCGCCGCGATATGGGCGGCTGTCGTAATAATAACGCCGGCTGAAGCGGCACGCGCCCCCGACGGCGATACATAAACGATAACCGGCAAGGGAGCGTTCAGAATGCTTTTGGCGATGTCGCGCATGGCCGTATCCATGCCTCCGGGAGTGTCCAGCAAAATGATCAATGCTTCGGCCTTGTCCTTAGAGGCCTGTTCAATGCTTGAAGCAATGTATTTTGCTGTTGGTGATGTTATAACACCATCCACGGTAATCACATTAAAAACAGGTCTCTTCTCTTGCGCAATCGCCAGGAAAGATGTCAATATGAAAACGGTCATCAATGCATAGCCTATTTTTTTTAACATCGCGTCACCTCTTCTTTCAGTATCAAAAGGATTAAAGTTTTGCTTCTTTCATAATGATTTGAACATCTTCCCAAACCTGTTTTTTTGCCGCAGGATTCCGCAATAAATAAGCCGGATGATAAGTCGGCATTAATTTTATTCCTTCATACATATGAAAACGACCCCGCAAAACGGATATNNATATGAAGCTGTTTTTTCAGGAAAGGCTCGCACTTGCCGATTTCATCAGGCTGAGGGTTGCGGTTTCCCGGCGGACGGCATTTAAGTATATTGCAGATATAAACATCTTTTCTCTGCATCTTCATACCCTTGACAATGATATCCGTTAAGAGCTGCCCGGCTCGTCCCACAAAGGGAAGACCCTGTTCATCTTCGTCGGCGCCCGGAGCTTCACCGACAAAAACAATCCGCGCTTCGGGGTTCCCGATGCCGAAAACGAGATTCTTTCTTGTTTTCCCAAGAGGACACAGCTGGCAATCGCCCATTTCCCGACGCACGATTGTAAGCCTCTCCCCCCTGTTTGTATTAGCAGTATTAACTTGAGCAACAGCTTTCTTTTTCGGTTTAGTCCAGTCAATTCCGACAGACAAGCTTTCTCTGTTAACCACTTGTCCCTTAATGGCCTTCACCGCCATCAGTAATTCCGATTGTAATTCGTTGTGATCCAACTTTAGAAAGTTTCTCCATTGATCATTTATTTTTTACTTTTATTTTTTTGCCTGCTATTTTTTTGACACGATCAAGAATCGCGTCTGCTGCTTCAATTTTAGTCATTTTTCCCAAAGACTCTGTATCACCGGCACGATCAATTATCGTAATAATATTGGTATCGGTGCGAAAACCAGCGCCCTCTTCCCGTAAATTATTTGCCACAATCAAATCCATATTCTTTTTTAACAATTTTTCCCTGGCGTTCTCCAATAAATTCCGAGTTTCCATGGCGAAACCCACCAAGATTCGATTACCTTTATGTTTTCCGACTTCTGAAATAATATCCGGATTTTTTTCCAATTCCAGTGAAATTATTTTCCTGTCTTTCTTAATTTTTTCTTTGGCGATGGCTTTTGGACGATAATCGGCAACGGCAGCGGCCTTGATGATGATATCCACTTTTTTATAATGATCCAAAACGGCCTTATACATTTCTTTTGCCGTGCGTATCTGGATAATCTTTTCCGCAGGCGGCAAAGATAATGACGTGGGTCCGCTAATCAAAATAACTTTTGCTCCTCTTGCGTGCGCTCTGGCAGCCAAAGCGTACCCCATTTTCCCTGAAGATAAATTGGTAATAAAACGCACCGGATCAAGCGGTTCTTCAGTAGGGCCTGCTGTAACCAAGATTTTCACACCTTTAAAATCCTTTGGCGCAAACAGCATTTTTATTTTTCCCAGAATTGCCGGTATCTCCGGCAGACGACCTTTTCCTGTGGTTTTACAGGCAAGCTCGCCCTCCGCGCTGTCCATCACAAGATAACCGATTTTTTTCAGTTTATTAATATTTTCCTGAACAACCGGATTGGCGAGCATTTTATCATTCATAGCCGGACAAATGAGCGTGGGTTTGTCCTGAGCCATGATGGTTGTGGAAAGAAGATCGTCACCGATTCCTGACGCAATTTTCCCGATGATGTTTGCCGTTGCCGGCGCAATGACAAAAGCATCGGCAAATTCAGCAAGAGCTATATGCGTTATATTGTACTGGTCAGCAGGCATAAACATTTCCGTATACACCTGATCTTGTGAAAGCGTCTGCATCGTCAAAGGCGTGATAAATTTTCTGGCGCTTTCGGTCATGATGACTTTGACTTTCGCCCCTTCTTTGATGAGAGCGCGGGTCAATTCCGCTGCCTTATAAACGGCAATGCCTCCTGTAATACCGAGAACAATCTTTTTGTCTTTAAGCATACTTTTCAACTTTCAAATCTTTTTAAACTGATTAAAATGAAAAAGACGCCTGAGCGACTATTGTTTAAAATATAACAGTGCTTTATTACAATATCAAGGCATAATTAGTATTGCTATCTGGAAAATATTTTAAGAAAATAGTCCCGCTTCACTGCGCTCAGGAATAATTCCCAAATCCGATTAATCGGATTTGGATAATTCGACTTATAAATTTCAATGCGCCTATAGTGACCTTTAGGTTATACACTTTAAAAATTTGAGGCTCATTACCGCTTGCGCTTTAATGAGCCTGTGGATTCCGCATGGAATCACAAAGCGAATTATCCCGCCACCTTCAGGTGGCAGGGACAGGCTGCGTTTCTCTTGCTCTTAGCGAGTGTCATTAATTTTACTTGCAAAAGCGCCTAAAAATTATTATAAGCCGCGCAAACATTCAATGATTACAACATTTACAACATGAGGAGATTGTCATGAAATGGTTCCGTTTTGATTATAAGATTATTATTGCGGCATTGGTTGTCACCGCTTTGGCCTGGTTTTTTTTCGGAAATTACATTGAAATAGGGAAACCTGTTATAAAATTCGATCAGGAATTAAAAGCCATCGGAAGGCAAAAAAACATCGGAATTAATATTTCCGATTCCAAAAGCGGTCTTTCCCAAATTTCAGTGGAAATAATTCAGGACAACAAAGGTCAGATTTTAGCCGACCAAATAATCTCTCCAAAAGGCAAATCTCAGGAAACATTATCACTCATAATAAATTCAGCAGAATTGAGGCTCCACGATGGTCCGGCACTACTTAAAGTTACGGCAACAGATAATTCTCTCCTGAAAAATAAAGCGGTTTTCATGCAGGAAATCAAAATAGATACGGTTCCACCAATGATTAATCTTGTCAAAAATATTAATTATATCAATCAGGGAGGCACGGGTTTTGTTGCCTACCAACCGTCAAAAACACTTTCCTCTACCGGAGTGTATATTAACAATTACTTATCTCCTGCTCATGCCATGTTGATTGATAATAAATCTTCCTATTTCACCTATTTCGCACTGCCCATGGATGCTGACAAAAACACCACCAGAATTATGGTCTTTGCCCGCGACGAAGCAGGAAACGAAACAACCATGGCTGTCCCCTGTGTCATCAAGGAGAAGAATTTCCGTTATGATAAAATGAATATCAGTGACAACTTTCTGCAGCAGAAAATGCCGGAATTCCAGGTCATGCTTCCCGCGCTCCAGGGAAAAACGCCTCTGGAAGTATTTACCTATGTCAATTCTCAGATGCGTCGTGACAATTTTTTGACCATCCAGAAAATCTGCGAGAAGTCGTCCGGGAAAGAACTTTGGGAGGGAACCTTCCTGAGGATGAAAAATGCGGCCCCCATGGCCCTGTTCGGTGACAAGAGAAGTTATGTGTATAATGGGAAACTTGTTGGCGAATCTATTCATGAAGGCGTCGATCTTGCGTCCAACGCCCGCAGTCCTATTGAAGCCGCTAATAAAGGCATTGTTGCTTTTACCGGTGCGTTGGGAATTTACGGTAATACCGTAATCATTGACCACGGATTGGGACTGTTCACCCTTTATGCACATTTGTCATCAATTGATACGAACGTTGGTAAGCATGTGGCTAAAGGCGAAAAAATAGGTCTTTCCGGAATGTCCGGTCTGGCGGGCGGTGATCATTTACATTTCAGTATGATCGTGGGTGGGAAATTTGTTGATCCCAAGGAATGGTGGGATCCTCACTGGATTAAAGATAACATAACGAAATAATAGAATTGTAATTCAAAGCGCTCTGATTAAATCATTTATCAATATCCCGGTGATTGATATTCACCACATATTTCATGGATGAAAAAAAAGAGGCTATCGCATTGGCCATTACGACAGAACGATGTCTGCCCCCCGTACAACCCATGGCGATATTGAGCCGCACTTTACCTTCCTTTTCATAAAGAGGAATCAGTAAATTCATCAAGTCCAGTGTTTTACCCAAAAACTGTTTTCCCTCTTTATTTTTTAACACATATTTTTTCACATCTTCATTATTACCGTCGAAACATTTTAAATCCTCAACAAAGAAAGGATTGGGCATAAATCTCACATCAAAAACAAGATCGGCTTCAACGGGCAAACCGTATCGATAGCCGAAAGAAGTCACATTAATAACCATTTTTTTATTTCTTGAATAAGGGGAATAATAACGCTGGACCGTATCCTTCAACTGATGGACATTGGTTGACGTTGTATCAATGATTTTAGCCGCCATTTTCTTCAAAGAGGACAATTTATCCCGTTCGAGTAAAATGCCTTCCTTGATCATTCCTCTTTGTGAAAGAGGATGGGTTCGTCTGGTTTCACTAAAGCGATGCAACAGCGATTCGTCGCTTGACTCAAGAAAAAGAATCTCTATTTTATATCCTTTCTTTTTAAGTGCTTCGAAAATCCGATTATATTTGTCCAGAAAACTTCTTTCCCGCAGATCCATGACCAAGGCGACCCGTTTAATGTCCGGCGAAGACTTGATGGTTATGGCAAGAAATTTAGGCAGTAAAATAACCGGCAGATTATCAACACAAAAGAAACCGATGTCTTCAAGCGCCCGTAAAGCGGTGCTCTTCCCGGAGCCGGAAAGACCGGTTATGATAACGACACGCAGATGTTTCATTCAATCATCCTTATACAATGTTGTATTGATAATATCATAATCTTTATGAAACCGACAGCAGATGAAAAGCCGCCTTTGATTAATTTTAATCATAAAGATGAAATTCAGGATGCGTACATTACATATTGTCGTTTTTAAGCTTTGTATTTTTTAAACAATGCAGATATTTTCCTGCTCAAGGATAATTCTATACAAATCATCATTCGAGCTGGCGTCTAACAGCTTTTTTCGAAATTGTTCATCTTTAAGCATTTTGGATATTTTGGCCAGTATTTTCAAATGCTGTCCGGCTGAATTTTCCGGTGCCAGAACCATAAAAAAAAGATGGACCGGTTTGCCATCCAGAGCGTCATACGCAATGCCGTCTTTGCTTCTTCCGAACGCCACAATAATATCATGAATATTCGATGTCTTCCCGTGAGGAATGGCTACTCCGTCGCCAATGCCCGTTGAGCCGAGACTTTCTCTTTGTTTTAATATATCAAGAATAGAAGACGTGTCTAATGTCAGCCCCCCTGCAATGACTGTCTTGATCATTTCCTCCAGGGCTTCATCCTTATTTCGCGCTGACAGACGATCGTTTAAAAATTCTCGTTTAAAAATTTGATTTAGTTGCATACTTCACACCACGCTCTAATTAAAAAAATAATTCTTTTTATACGGCCTTATAATTCAATTTTTCAGTTTGTTTCTATAAGCGAATAATTTCCATCGTCTCGCCGATAAATCACACTCACATTTTCAGATGAAGAATCCCGGTAAATAATAAAACGATCATTATTTTCTTCCAATTCCATGATGGCTTCGTCAAACGACATGGGCTTTAATATAATTTTACGTGTTTCGGTAATCTTACTGGTCATTACGTCTTCTATTTCATCTTGTTCAACTGATTTTATCTGGCCACGTCTGATACTTTTCGGTTTATGCTCCCTGACTTTTTCTCTCTGTTTTTTAAGTTGCTTTTCAATTTTGTCCACGCATTTATCAAGGGCTTTTCGCAAATCCTTCGCTTCTTCTTTGGCGTTAATATTCCAACCATTGGAACTTAAATTGATTTCTGTGGCAATTCTGAATTTCTCGATGGAAACAATAATATGAGCTTCGGCAGGCACATCCAGATATTTTTTCACCTTTTGCATTTTTTCTTCGGCGTAAACTTTCTGCCAGTTTTCTCCTTCACCGTTTCTAAATGTTACCGAAATTTTCATCATCGTTCCTCCTTAATTAAATTTATCTTCATCACATTGCTTTTTCATCTTTTATTGATATGCCAATCACCGGTATACACCTCAAAAAAGTCCTTTAAAATGAATTCGCAAGCTTATGGAGGTGTATGATCATTTTCACGTCAAAGAGGCTCGTCATATAGTGATGTAAAAAACAAATGTCAATCAAAATATTCTACCTTGTATGCCTTTTCCAACTCACACATCAAAAATACTTTTTTCTTTTCGAAGAGGGAAGTATCCCCATCATTTCCCTATATTTCGCCACGGTACGACGGGCGATGTTGATTCCTTTTCCTTTCAGCAATTCAACAATCTCGCAATCACTGTAGGGTTTCTTCGGTTTTTCACCGTTGATGAGCTGTTTTATTTCCTCCTTAACGCTTTTTGAAGCGATGGTGCCATCTGATGTTCGTTTGATGGAACTGCCAAAGAAATATTTCATTTCAAATATTCCCTGAGGAGAGTGCATGTACTTATTGTTCACCACTCGACTGATCGTTGATTCATGCATGTCAATATCATTGGCAATGTCTCGTAAAACCAGCGGTTTGAGGCAATCGATCCCTTGATCGAAAAAATCTCTCTGAAATTTAACGATACTTTCGGCTACTTTGTATATCGTGTTCTGCCTTTGTTGAATGCTTTTTATAAGCCATGTGGCTGATTGAACCTTATCTTTAATATACTTTTTCCCGTTTTCAGCCTCATGATGCCCATGGCTGGAAATCCCGGCCATGATTTCACGATAAAAATTACTTATTCTCAGGCGCGGCAAACCATCGTCATTAAGAATAATTTTATATTCATCTCCCGATTTAATGACATAAACATCGGGGATCACCGGTTGCGTCTTCTCTTCCGAATAAACACTACCCGGTTTCGGATTCATGCCGCTGATCAGTAATACCGCTATTTCCACTTCCCTTAAAGGAACTTTTAATTTGTGAGAAATATGAACATAATTTTTCAATTCCAGCTCTTTAAGAAATTCCCTGATAATGACTTCAATAATTTTATTTTTTACACCCAGCATCTTTGCTTGAATCAACAGACACTCCTGTAGATTGCGGGCGGCTATTCCCGGAGGATCGAATTCCTGAACCTTTTTCAGAACTGCTTCCACAAATTCTTCCCTGACTTTCTCCAACTGAGCAATTTCAGCAATGGTCGCGCATAAATAACCGTTTTGATCAAGATTGCCGATAATCTGATTGCCGATTCTCTCTTCGTCTTCTGAAAAAGACGACAGGGTCATCTGCCAGGACAAATGCTTAGTAAGCGACTGACCTTCGGTAAGAACATTATCCCAGGAGGTTTCTTCACCGTCTTTACCGCCATACGTTACGCCTACCGGGCCATAATCCTCAAGATAACTTGCCCAGTCAAACTCATCGGTTCCGGCCCCTTTTTCAATATTGATTTCCTCAGCGTGTTCCAGTGATTTTATATTTTCCCGTTCCACCGATACTACATTTTCTGTTACTTCCTCATAAGCCTGCTCTTCAGTGCTTTCATCCGGAGAAACTTCTTCCAATAGAGGATTCTCTTCCATCTCCTGATTGATGGCTTCGACAAGCTCCTGCCTCGACAACTGCAGCAACTTAATCGCCTGCTGGAGTTGCGGAGTCATGATCAACTGTTGGGAAAGTTTTAAGTTCTGTTTTAATTCAAATGCCATCAAACCACATCACGTCAATATATTTCTAAAAATTAAAAGAATCGCCAAAATAAAATTTTCGCGCCAGTTCGCTTTGAGATATTTCTTCCGGAATCCCTTCAACGAGGATAGTCCCTTCATTTACAATATAAGCCCGGTCACAACAGGAAAGCGTCTCCCGCACATTATGATCTGAAATAATCACGCCGATGCCTTTCAATTTCAGTTTTTCAATTATTCTCTGAATATCAGCCACGGCCAGCGGATCAATGCCTGCGAACGGCTCGTCTAAAAGGATATATTTAGGTGAAGTCACCAACGCCCTTGTTATTTCCACTCGTCTTCTTTCCCCGCCGGAAAGAGAATAAGCCTGATGTTTAGCCAATGCAGTCAGATCAAGTTCATGAAGAAGCTCCTCTAACCGTTCCTTTCTTTCGTTTTCCTGCAAATCAAGCGTTTCCAGAATGGCGAGAATATTTTCTTCCACAGTAAGCTTGCGAAAAATCGATGGTTCCTGCGGCAAATAATTCAGGCCATTGCGTGCCCTTAAATACATGGGTAATTCAGTAATATTTTCACCATCCAGAAAAATTTCTCCTCCATCAGGTTTAACAAGGCCTACAATCATATAAAAAGTCGTTGTCTTTCCCGCGCCATTGGGGCCAAGTAAACCAACAACTTCACCCGGTGAAATTGATAAATTAACCTGATTGACTACTTTTCTCTTGTTATAAATTTTTATTAAGCCTCTTGCCAACAAATCACTCATAATATTACGGCATCAAACTCCTCATTATTTTGTTTCCGTTTTTTTTATATCCTTAGGATATATAAGAGCTTTGACCGGCTTCTCGGTACTGCCCTCCACCGTTCCCCTGTTTTCACCAAGAAAAACTATTACTCTGTCTCCTTTGATGTAATTTTGACCGTCTTTTAGCGTCGCATTGCCTATCATGACCACTTTATTGTTGTCCCGGTAATATATTGCTTCATCTCCCGTGGCTATTCTTGTTTCATGATATAAATAAACATTCCCTTTTGCTTCTATTCTTTCCAAATCACCGGAATTTTGAGTCTCTATTTTTCCGATCTTATTTTTTTTATCAGATTCTGTTGTAAAATACAGAAAAAGTTTATCTGATTTCAGAAGACTATTGCCGTGCTTGATTTTAGCGTTACCTGAAAAAACAACAAGTTTCTTATCCTTAATAACCTCCATCCGGTTGGAAGTAATTTCCATCGGTTTGTCGGACAATTTTCCTAAGAAATGATTGTCAGCATAAACCTTAAAACTCAAGATTAAAAAAAACGTCAGAATGAGCACATAATGCTTTTTATGAAACATTGAAACTCTCAATTAATTTATAATCGCCTTAACCATGGAGGGAATATTTAATTCCCCTTTATTCACGTCGATAACCAATCCCTTTCCCGTTATTTTCATACGTTTATTTTTCATAGTAACAAGTGCTTCCGTATAAAATTTTTTCTCCTCATCGTCATATTTAATGTAATCGGTAGAAAATCTATCTCCATCATCCGAAGCAATAAGAACATTACCCTGTATCTCAATGCTCTTTTGATCCGTTATGATTCTGCCTGTGTCTGCGTTCATTGTGAAGACTTTACCATCGGAAGTCATCAGCATCATGCTCACCTGTTCTAAAACAGCAAGGTTTTGTTTCTTATCATAGATTGCGCTATCGGCTTTTACCTCCCATTTGGACTTTTTTTCTCCAACCTCCGTATAAACAAAATCCTTAATTTGAACGTCGGCACTATCCTGCAACGCTTTGAACACTGTTTTCGGTTTATTTACATTGATTTTGATGAAAACGACAACAGCAACAAGGAAAGCAAGGCATGCAATTGCTAATGAAGATATAATGATTATTTTTTTACTGAACTTCATTTAAATCCGCAACATCTAATATTGGCATTATTCTTGCTTTTGATTATAGCACTCTGATTGTCAGGTGTAAAGCAATAAGGACGACAAATATGGAAAAGTTGAGGAAATAATCTGACTCTTCCGGTTATTTACTATTCAAGTTCATATCTGGCCGCGATTTCCGGCCATTTACCCTGAGCCTGCAGAATCATATCGCAAATCTCTCTCACCGCGCCTTTTCCACCTTCATGCTCAGATACATAATCAACTGATTTTTTAACAATATCAAGAGCATCGGCCACAGCAACAGAAAAGCCAACCTTCTTTAAAACCGGAACGTCAACGATATCATCTCCGATAAAAGCCACCTCATCGGCGGATAATTTTTGTTTTTTAAGAATTTTTTCAAATACCTCTTTTTTATTATAAACTTTCTGATAGACGTACTTTATTTCTAGATCTTTTGCCCGATACTCCACCACTTTTGATTTTCGTCCGGTAAGAATCGCCACTTTTACACCATAACGCTGCAGTATTTTCAACCCGTGGCCGTCGCGGACATTGAAATTTTTGGTTTCACGCCCGGTATCGTCCATGATTATCCGACCGTCTGTCATCACGCCATCGACATCCAGAATGAGCATCTTTATCTTTTTCAATTTCTCTTTAATGTTTTTCTTCATCTTTTCTATTATCCTTCTTAATTTTAATATATAAATTTAAGTTTCTTCTATTCTCCCTTTTTCTCAAAATTATGTTTCAATAGGACATAAAGGTAATAATTAAATACCAGAGATATTCCGAGGAGAAGCCATACACCGAAAAGGAAGCTACCGTATATCCCCATGCCAAGGCTGGAACTTAACATGAGATGAACTCCCATTATGGAAGGTTCATTTGGCTGAGACACAAACAGAACAAACCGAAATACGAGTACTGAGAAAGGAATAAAGAGAAAGATTTTGACCTTACTCTTTTTTGAAGTTTGACGGGTCATCATAAAATTAATTAAATACTCTCTGTCCAAAGTTAGAGTGAAACAAACGCTAATCACGGTATATATCATTGCCACTAAGTTAATTGCGGCAGCAGTAAAATATAGCTCCGGCATGGTGGCCGTCTTTCCTATTTCTGCTACCAATGGTATGAATCGTGCCGTAAAATCGGCAAAGGAACGTGCCCACGAATAATCAAGAATGTTATACGGAGTCAAAAGGGCAATTAAAATGTTTGTTGGTAAATAACTGAGAAGCAGAACTTTTGATAATACGTGAGTTTCTAAAACGGTGCCCTTTGCATTCTTCATTGATTGTTCCTATATATTGCGTTTAATCATTTTTTATCAGTTTGTCGATTTTCTTCAGCGTTGTTAGCAACTCTTCCATAGAATCCAGATATAAAGAATTGGCGCCGTCGCAAAGAGCTTTTTCGGGATTGCGATGCACCTCAAAAAAAATCCCATCAACACCTGCTGCAACAGCGGCACGCGCCAGATATTTAACCATATCCCTTTGTCCGCCCGATGAAGTCCCCTGTCCACCTGGTAGCTGCACAGCATGGGTTGCATCAAAAATCACCGGATAACCCATTTCTCGCATAATAGGCAAAGAACGCACATCAAAAACAAGATTGTTGTAACCGAATGATGCGCCTCTTTCGGTTATCATGATGTTGTCATTGCCAGCCATCTTCGCTTTTTCAATGATATTGAATACATCCCAGGGGGCGAGAAATTGACCTTTTTTAACATTGATGACACGCGCTTTTTTCGCTATTTCGATGATAAAATCCGTCTGTCGGCATAAGAACGCTGGCACCTGCACGACATCCAGTATTTTCGCGGCGGAATCAATCTCTTCAAAACGATGCACATCGGAGAGCACGGGAATATTCAACTCTCCCTTGATTTTTTCGAGTATGGCCAATCCTTTTTTCAGTCCCGGACCGCGATAGGATTTGATCGAGGTTCTGTTGGCCTTGTCATAAGAGGCTTTGAAGATTAATGGTATTTTCAATTTAGCCGTTAGTTTTTTCAGATATCGGGCGGTATCCATCGCTGTTTTCTCATTTTCCAGAACACAGGGTCCGGCAATTAAAATAAATTTATTATTCTCTCCGGCAATAAAATCACCTATTTTAATTTTCTTCATGATTCTTCACTCCCTGTTTTTTTGCTGTGATTTCTCCTGCAAAAATTTAATTTTTAATCTTGGTATTCTTTTCGCGGCCTTTGCCGATTCCGGATTAAGAGCGTATGCTTTTTTATATGTTTCCAGCGCTTTTTCATAAAGCCCTTTTTTCTCGTAAGTTTCACCTAGATTATCATAAATATCCGCGTCATCGCTGTCGAATTTTAAGGCTGTGTTATAATTCTTGATGGCCAGATCCAGATTACCGGCGGCGGCATATGCGTAACCCAGATTGGCATAGGAACCTGCCTTTTTCGGTTCTAATTCCGCCAGTTTTTTATAATAAGTGATAGCCTTTGTATAATTATTTTCTTTCAAATATAAATCTCCAAGATTACTGATAACCACTTTTGTGCGCGGAGATATTTTCTCCAATCCGGCAATAGCCTTCTTCCTCATTCCCAACTTTTCATACGTATCCGCCATATTTTGAAGAATCGTTGAATCTTTGGCGCCTAATTGGACTGCCTTTTCATAATTTTCAACAGATTCTTTATATCTTTTTATTTCTCCGTAGGCAAAACCAAGATTGGCGTAAACAGACACCTTTTTCGGCGATTTTGTCTTCAGTTTTTCATAATATTTTATGGCCGGCCAATATTTTTTATTTTTCAGCGCCAGATCGGCAAGACGCTCAATGGCATCGACATCACCGGGATTAATTTTCAACACATTTTCATATTCCCTGATCGCTTCGGAATACATTTTTTTTCTTTCATAAGCCGCTCCCAGATTAAAACGGATGGTCGGTTGCCGGGGATTTATCGCAACTGCTTTTTTCAAACTGTTTAGTTCTTCCTGTCCTTTGCCGCTTCCGCCATAGGCGGTGGCAAGATTCGTCAGAGCAACAGGGTGGCTGGGATTTTTTTTCAAAATTTCTTTATAACATTTCACTGCTTCATCATTTTTTTTGAGCTTCAAATAAATATCCCCGAGAGCAAAAAGCGCCTGCTCCGATTCTTTCGAATGATCAACGATATATCTATATTCCTCGATAGCGGAAGTCATCATTTTACTGTTTTTATAAGCTTCGCCCAGTTTGAATCTTGCCGGATAATTATCCGGCTCCAGCCGCACAGCTTCGTGATAATGACGTGCCGCCTGTGACCATAATCCTTTTTCCTCCAGGGCCAGACCGAGCCCCAAATAAGCTTCTGTTTCTTTAGGATTTGTTCTGACAATCTCTTTGAATATTTTGACAGCGTCATCATATTCCTTATTTTTTATCTGGCATTTCGCCAATTCCAACATGGCCACTTTGTCATCCGGCTTAATATTCAAGACTTCCTTGTATAGCTTGATGGCTTCGCCCAATCGATTCTGCCGTGAGTAAATACCCGCAAGAATTTTGCGTACGCCGATATCGTTTTTGTTTTGCGATATCGCTATTTTCAGATATTCAATCTGCTGGCTGACATTGGAAGAATCTTTGGCAAATCTGAACCAGTCCTGCGGCGTAATGATAATTTTCAGCGCAACATCATCTATTTTTTCATTCTGGTAATAAACCGACGCTGTATAATTGGATACCACGCTGGAATTTTCAACAAAAGTGCCTTTTTTAATGACTTTATTGACGAAATCAATGCCTTTGAGCAAAACTCTAAAATCGTTTTCGTTTGCGCTGAAACCCTCAAATTTTATAGTTGTGTGTTTACCGGACAGATCATCACTGACAATGGATTTGACCACGAATTCGTCCTTATAAGTTATTTCCAGAGCATCTTTTTTGCCGACACGAATATCCTTGCCGTTTTTCTCCAGTTCCAGATAATAAAAGCGAGGCTTTGTCTTCAATGCATAATGGGAAAACGTATTTTTTATTCTGGCAGCCTGCAAAGTAAAAGAAGAAAATAATCTCGGATTAAAAAACAAAAAAACAACGACAACACAAACAACCGCGGCAATCGCAATGGTTAAATATTTTACGGGAAATTTCATCTTTCCTCTTTGTTGTCTATCGTTAAAATGTCGATTTATCATTCATGGCCTCATTAAATATATATTAAATCACAAGTCATCTTCGTATCATCCTCGAGGATGATATTTCTCATGAACTTCTCTTAATCGATCACGCGTTACATGCGTATAAATTTGTGTCGTCGAAATATCGGAATGCCCGAGCATGACTTGCACCGTGCGGAGATCAGCGCCACCTTCCAGCAGATGAGACGCAAAAGAATGGCGAAAAGTATGCGGATAAACCTTCTTTTGAAGTCCTGCCTGCTTCGCATAACCGACAACTATTTTCCAGAACCCCTGCCTCGTAAACTTCCTGCCGAAACGATTTAAAAATAAAACATCCGTACCTTTTTTTTGCAGTAATTTCGGTCTGGTGTCTTCAACATAACGCCTGGTGCAATCGTAAGCTATTTTGCCGATAGGCACAATCCTTTCTTTTCCGCCCTTTCCCATAACAATCAAAAAACCAACCTGCCAGTTGATACTATTCATTGTTAAACTAATCAATTCCGAAACGCGGATTCCGGTTGCGTATAAAAGCTCCAGCATGGCGGTGTTTCGAATAGCGACATCAGACTGCGTCCCGGGCTGTGCCAAAATAATTTTCATTTCCTCCTTGCTGATTGTGTCCGGCAATTTCATCCATACTTTAGCCAGTTCAATATTGGCCAGGGGATTTTCTTCAATGATTTTTTCCCTGAGCAGATATTTATAAAATCCTCTTAAGGCGGCAAGTGCGCGGTTCATGGAATTTGCCGCCAACCCTTCGTCTCTAATCCGGGTCAGAAACTCGACAATAACATCAGGTGATATATCTTGCAGATCATCTATTTTTTTACTCTCCTGAAGAAAGAAAACAAAACGTCTCAAATCACGGCCGTAGGATTCCAGGGTATTTTGAGCCATGCCACGTTCAATCAAAAGATAATTAAAATAGTTTGTCAGTATTTCCCACATAAGACTTTTTAACGCAAATAAGTCCACGAAGCAAAGTTTTTTTGTTGACTTATTTTGTAATATCGTAAAAATAAGCAACAGGGGATTAATATTGATGCCTCCGGGAGAATAAACGATGGGAAAAATTATTGTTGCCTCCGATCATGGCGCCGTTTCTTTAAAAAATGAAATCGTATCTTTTTTAAAAACAAAGAATTGTGAGATAAAAGACATGGGGGTTTACAATGATGATCCCGTAGATTATCCCGATATCGCAGTGCTGACCTGCAATGAATTTAAGAAAGGCGGCTACGATTTCGGCATTCTGCTTTGCGGCACGGGCATCGGGGTGTCCATTACGGCAAACAAAATCAAAGGCATTCGCTGCGCTTTAATTCATGATCTCTTTACGGCTGAAATGGCCAAGGCGCATAATGATGCTAATTTTATCGCTTTCGGCGGAAGAGTGAAATATTCGGTGCTTGTAACAAAAATGATAGAAAAGTTCATGGAGACAAAATTCGCCGGCGACAGACATTTACGAAGAGTGGAAAAGATGATGGAAGTGGAAAAAACAGTTTAAAATCATCCTTTCAGTTGAGGAATTTAACATGTCGGAAGTTCTTGATAAAAAAATGATTCGTAAAGTTTTTCGTAACGCGCAGAAGCACCTGGCTATTGCGCAATTAATCCGCCGGTTTTCCACCAATAAGGCAGATGTCAGAAAAACGGCCCTCCAGCATGTTGACCTCTCCAACTGCCGGAATGTTCTGGAATTGGGCTGCGCTTTCGGGGCATTTACCGAGGCGCTAAAAGACAGGCTTCACCCTCATGCAAAAATTACCGGTATTGATATTATTCCCGAATACAGGCCTTTTTTTATTGATGCCTGCAAGCGCGCCGGTTATGAAGGATTATTTATGTCTTCCGGTATCGATAGAATAAAAAAATTCCCATCCGGTTCGTTTGATTTGATTATCTGCAGCTATGCTTTATACTTCTTTCCCGAAATCATTCCGGACATTGCCCGCATCCTCAAGAACGATGCATTTTTTATAACAATTACTCACTCCGATGCCGATATGAAAGAGATGGTCTATATTGTAAAAAAAATCCTTAAACAGAATCATTTACTCAAGGATGAGCAATCTCTGCCGATTGAGATTATTTTTGACCAGTTTTCGGCTGAAAACGGCAAAAATATTCTTCAACCTTTTTTTGAAAAAATCCAAGCCATTGATTTTAAAAATACGCTGGTTTTTCAACCCCGGGAAATTGAGCATTTCATTAACTACTTTCATTTCAAAAAATCATTCTTTCTCACCGACAATGAAGCTCACCACAAAACCATCATCGGTCAGCTTTTCAACGAGTTGCAGGAAACAGCGATGAAGAAAGATTTTGTAACCATGTGCAAAGATGACAGGATTTTTATTTGCTCCGGACCTTTAACGATTGAGGATTAATCATGAAAAAACAAAGGAAACATTGTCCATACTGCGGCGAGGTCATCATCAAAAAATATGAGGATAATGTCCAGCGCGATTTCTGCCCGGCCTGTAATTCCTTTTTTTATGAAAATCCCCTTCCCGTTGTATCCTCAATACTCGAATCTTCGCGTCAGATACTTCTTGTAAAACGTGACCGGGCGCCGTCCAAAGGATTATGGTGCCTGCCTACGGGATTTGCCGAAGCCGGCGAAAGCATCGAACAGGCCGCTCTGCGCGAGCTGCAGGAGGAAACCGGCATCAAAGGGAAAATTGTAAAATTACTTGATGTTGACTCGTACAAAAGCAGCTTTTACGGCGATTTGCTTTTTCTGACCTTCGTCGTGCAACAAAGCGGCGGAAAACTGTGCGCCGGAGACGATTGCTCGCAAGCCAGATTCTGGCCTGTCAACAAATTGCCTCCCCTTGCCTTCCGTTCCAATAAACGCGCATTGGACGCCTACATCAAAAGCAGAAAGGATTACTGGGCGATATTTGATTTAATTGAGCACACGGATAAAAGAACGCTTCCACCTGCTATTGCAAAAAATTCCTTAACAAGACGTCTGGTCAATGTCATCATTAGAAACAAGAGAAAAATTATTGAGCAATGGCTGGAAGATATTGCGGTGAATCCTTCCACTGCCGAGTATCACAAGGTGGATCGGGAGGGTCTTTATAACATTTGCGACAGGATTCTTTCAGAATTAACTCTCTGGCTGGGAGGGTTGCACGATGTTGAAAAAATCAGAAGTTTCTATACCAAACTGGGGAGGGAAAGAAAGAAATCCGGCTTTAAAATCAGCGGTGCTTTGAGTGCGCTCAGCCTCATTCGCAAGCACATCTGGACTTTCGCCCTGGCTCAGGATGCCCTGCAAAAAAATCTTGGTCTGCTGATGACGTTCGAACTGCTGAGACGCATGACTATTTTTTTCGATTTAGCAACTTTCTACTTAACTCGAGGCCATGAAGAAAAGTAAAATACATTATCCCCTCTTTTCTTGTGTGCCCTTCAGGGAGTCAAGACGGTGAAGGGAGGGCGGCTCACGCATCTCTGACTTCAGACTCTGATTTCGGGAAATGAGGATGAAGGGGAAATGGAACAAATCAAAGAAAATATTCTGGGTTATAAGGTAAACATCTTTTCTATTGATGAGTGCGTGAATGGGATTTTTCAGTCTCTGCGGGATGGCAATCGCACGTGGCTGGCGTGCTTTAATCCGCATTCGTATACTGTTGCGCTTGACGATAAGGTGTTTTCCCGCGCGCTCAAAGATGCCGATTGGCTGGTGCCGGACGGTTCTGGTATTGTGTTGGCTTCACGCTTTCTGGGCGGAAAAATCAGGAAACGCGTTACCGGTTCGGATGTGTTTGCCGGTCTCAGCAGACGGATGAATGAAGACGGTTCGATGAGAGTATTTTTTCTGGGCGCTACCAGGGAAACGCTGAAATTGATTCAACAGAACATGGCGGTTGATTATCCTAACATCAAGGTTGCGGATGTTTATTCACCGCCTTTTAAGGATGTTTTATCGAATGCGGATATCAGTAAAATGATTAAGGCGGTTAATTCGTCAGCTCCGGATGTGTTGTGGGTGGGAATGTCAGCGCCCAAACAGGAAAAGTTTATTCTGGAGAACCGCTCTCGACTGAATGTGAAGTTCGTGGCGGCTGTCGGCGCTGTTTTTGATTTTTATTCAGGCAATGTCAGCCGGACTGCAGATTCGTGGTTTGTAAATCACGGGATGGAATGGCTGCCCCGGCTGCTGCAGGAACCGAAGCGTTTGTGGAAAAGGATGGTTGTGTCGGCGCCGGTATTTATAACGCACGTCGTTAGACAAAGATTAAAGTAGTTACGCGAATTTTTGTGTTGAATTCTTGAATCATTAAGGACAAAATAATAGCATGTATTCAATGTTTCTGACATTCATGATTGGTTTTGTATTTGCCCTTGCGCTGACACCTGTGGCCAAATGGCTGGGTATCCGTATCGGGGCGGTTGATGTGCCTCTCGAAAGGAAGATTCACTCTGCACCGATTCCCCGCAGTGGCGGTTTGGCCATTGTCCTATCTTTTACGCTTGCAATTATCGCGGCATCATTTCTACCGGCTTTTTCAAATTTACAAGCTGAAATGACTCTAAGATTTTCCTTTGCCGCCATCATGGGAGGAGTTATTATTTTCTCTCTCGGATTTACTGATGATCTTCATCGTCTCAGACCTAGAGTCAAATTGTTTTTCCAAATAATAGCTGCCTCACTGGCATATTATGGCGGTCTAAAAATACAGACTTTCGCCATTGGAAATACTTCCTTTCATTTCGGTATAATGAGTTACTTTGTTACGCTCTTCTGGTTCCTCTTGCTGATTAACGCAATGAATCTTATTGACGGCTTGGACGGTCTGGCTGCCGGCATCGGTTTTTTTGCCTGTATTGTTATGAGTATTTTCGCCGCTGGACGCTCCGATTTCATTGTCGCCGTGGAATTTGCAGCCCTGGCCGGCGTGCTCATGGGATTTCTGCGCTATAATTTCAATCCGGCAAGTATCTTCATGGGAGACGGAGGAAGTTATTTCATCGGCTACACGATCGCCGCCTTATCCATCGAGAGCTCTGTCAAAAGCGGCTTGGCCACCACGCTGGTTATTCCTCTATTAGCGCTGGGAGTGCCTATTTTCGATACACTGCTTTCTCCGGTCCGCCGCTGGTTGCTGGGAAGCAGAATGTTCAGCCCGGATAAAGGCCATTTTCATCATCACTTGCTGGAACGCGGCCTTTCTTCTCAAAAGGCTGTTCTGTTCATTTATGGCATTACATTTATATTATGCATCGCCGGCATTATTATCATTAACATTCATAATTCTTTTGCCGCCATATTTCTGGCAATCCTTATCGTTGTATTTTTTATCACTGTAAGAAAAATCGGTTACCTGGAATATCTGGCTGTCGATAAAATTCTGGGCTGGTTCAGAGATTTATCTTACGAAGCCGGACTGGACAGCGAAAGACGCAGCTTTTTGAATCTGCAAATGCAAATCGAGCAGGCGGCAGACATGGAAACGCTGTGGAATGCGGCATGCCATGTTTTTAAAAAACTAATGATTGACCGGGGAGAATTGCATATTTATAAATGCGCAGAAAGCTCCAATGGCGCGTGCGGACTCCTGGAAGCACAGGTTTATCAGGGCGAAGAAAGACGTAGGACACAGACCGGCCAAAATCAATGCGGCCTTGGAGGCGGCGACTGGACGCGCCGTTTCGAAAACGCCGATGAAATTGTCTGGCTATGGACGAGCGGACATTGCCGGAGACTCACCGACGTTCAGAAAAAAGAATTTTTCAGGAT
>DJVN01000192.1 GCA_002441205.1 Syntrophaceae bacterium UBA6255
CATTTCTATAACCGAAAACAAGTGCAAATAATACGCAATAATATTAGCATATTGAAGAGTAAGTTAATAAGTTAACAACGTCCCCTTGTCACTTGAATTGTATATAGTCTGGGGAATGTTTTGTTATCTTTATTGCCGGTCGTCATATTTAATCTCCGTGGTTTTTGATGCTTCTGTAGGTATGTCATGCAATACACTCAAAACTTTACGAATGTTTTCCCGGTTTATTTCCGGCACGTCTGGAAATATGTCTTCTAGAATGGATTTAATTCGTGATAACGATTGCCGAACATCCTTATTGGATGCCTTCATCCGGATTATGGGTTCCAGTATTGCAAAATTGCTGCTCCTTAAGAAAACGGCTGTCAGGCTGGGGACTATTTTATCAAGAACATTTTTTGAGCATTTTTCATAATTAACGTGACTAAACTGTCTTTCAATTACATCGGTCCACTCTCGAATATCTGCCGCATATAATCGGTCCAACATTATTGCGCTGTGTGCTAAAGCTGCAAATTGAACATCTTCATTCAAGTTGGATATTTCCCTCAGCAGATATTCATTCTCACGAAATACTTCTGCGCCATCCGGCATAGTACCGCTTGTTAGCAAATATGTATAAAGTGAAACCAGAGGGATGATTATGTTATCAATGTCATTATCTTTTATACGAATTGGTAATTTGGATAATTCATTGTTCAGATAGTCTGTTCTTACTACTTCTTCCGCTTTTGCAATGACGCCTATTTTATTCTTTCCCAGTAATTCAAGAGCATCTTCATAATACCTGCGCAAAAAAGCAGGTGCAGATATTATAATTGACGTATGCCAAAGCAGCGACAATTGTCCAGCTTTGCTGTTATCGTTATATATCTGCCCCTCCCCGTAAATAATGCTAAGCAGCAACGCATCAATAATACGATCACGTAGATTCGCATCTAATGCTGTTGTGGGCTTTTTAATTCCAAGAAATGGAGACGCTTCATTCGAGTTGTCTGGCTTGAGCAGTGATAAGCAGCATGTTGAAAGAAGGTGGTTTGCCATCAACGTTTTATAACGATTCATCGAGAAGTATTTTCGTTTATCTGTAAAAAGATGCCGAAGGCTGATTTTACGTTCTTCCCTTTCTATTCTTCTTTCGATATCCGCCAACCATAAGTGACGTGGTCGCAGAGTTTGTCTTTCAGAAAACGAGTTTATAGCGATAACAAATTTTCTTGCCATCCACCAAGCTGTTAATATCTTTCTTTCCTCATCCATGTTTTCGATATCATATAAGTCAAGATATCTTATGAAATAACGTGCCAGAAATTGATGCATGCTCCATAGTGTTTTGATTATTTTCGGGTTCTGTTTTTGAGGGGTCATTATGTCATTTGAAATCAGCACTTCCAGACATTCATCAAGTAAACTGTAAAACGTAGTGTTCGTAAAAATATCGTTTTCTTCATTGGTTGCACTGGCTCTGGCATTAAGAATAATGTCAAGAGCCATTAAATATGCGAGAGGATCAGAATTATTTTTCGCTAACCACTTCTTAGTTGCATGATACGAAACAGAACTTGAGTTAGGTCGGCTATGCACTTTATCGCCAGCAATTATTTTGCTGATGACTTGCCATGGATTAAAGGGTGACGCTAACGGTATAAAAAATAAATTCTCGAGGTACCAATCAAATAAGTGCGGCAATAAATCATCAGCTTCGCCAATCGCTAAAACCGCGTCCCCAGCAATAATTTTTTCAATATTTAATGTGAATGTATTGGTTTCTGAAGGTGTTTTTAGTATGGAAGGTAGATCTTCTAATACAGTCTTTAAATCGGGCTTTATCAGATTTTCCCATATTTCATTTATGTCTTCTTCTGAGATATTAATCATAGGTATTGCGAAAGACATCTGAGAAAAGAGAGATCGTGTATAACGGAAGTCCTTCAATAATGACTGACGGCTGTTATACAGAGTTAAACGATCGCCATTTGCGATAGCGGTAACTAGGCTCTGAATAATTTGCTTTGTTCGCGAAGTCGAATAGTTATTACGTAGAATATCATTAACTGTATTCTGCCGTTCTTTTTTGGATACTGAACATATGGCTACATGAGGCATGAAGTATTTTTGTTCAGTTATTTTGCTAGACGGTTGAACAATCATTGGCCCATCAGGGATATACGCGGGCACTCTTTGACTAGATTCATCTCTTTGTAGGTCAATATCGCCATTTTCTGCATTGTTTGGGCGTTCAATATTTTCTATTGTTGCATTAGAAATTAGACCTAACTGTTCTAATATTTTAATTACTTGTACATCCACAAAAGGGGCTTTCTGCCAGCCTTTCCCATAGAATATTTTTAAAGCCTGCACTACCATGAATTTAATTATTTGTTTTTCGCGCTTTGATTGGTTTTGGGCTATTAATTCAAGATGATTCTTTAACACTTGAATCTGTTTTTCCTCATCATAGCCATATTGTTTAAATGTTGACTTAAGAAGCGCATGCAGCTTTTCAGGTTCGCGTATCCCTGTTGCGTGCACAAAAAGATCACCAAATATTAATTTTTCTTGAGCACGAATTAAGTTCATTCTGATATCTTGCCGATCAGTTGGGGGAACATCTGGCAAGAATTGTTCATAAACAACCTTTGTTATAGTTGTCCGTACATCATTGCTAAATGTTTCATCTTGCCAGATTTGAATTAATAATTTCACCCAACAGCTAGACCATAAAGTATAGAGTTTAACCCCCAGTGGCATGGGCGGGTCAGTAGGTTCAAGGCCCATAAATAAGCCACGATCTTCCATGCATTTGCGACCATACTCAGCAATAGCAATTAAGGCAGCCCCAGGCGGGGCATTAATATATTCCTTTGCAAAATAAAGAAGCACTTCTTCATCAGGGACTAAGAAGCGATATCGCCATTTGCAGAGATCAAAAAAACATGAAGCATATTCTTCCAGACCAATGAATTTTTTGGCATACATATGCTTAAGCAGTGCATCTGTACCAAATTGCTTGTCGGCATACTTTTCACTTCTTAGCATCTGAAGACAACGATCATCTGTCAATAACGGCAATTGTTTTTCTTCGGCATACTGCCAAGCAATGAGATCAACTTCTTCACCTGGTGTTCGTATGGCTGTTTTTTGCTGACGCTTTAACAAGCTTTTTACGGGTTTGAATGTCGCAGATTCTTTGACGATATTTGCCAAATCTTGCTGCCACTTGCCAACTTCTTCTCTGAATTGCATGCTATGTACGGCATTACGGATTTCATTTGCAGACCATCGTTCGATAACGACTTGCAAACCACTGTCATTTAGAATGTCTATGAGACCTTGACCTTCCATCACGTCAAGCGTAACATCAGCAATAAGAATCAGCGTTTCCTTATCTAATTCATTAAGATTAATTTTTTCAATTATCGGCAATTCACCATGAATAATACTTAACAGTTCATTGTATCTCGTTACACTTATCTTGCCTTTTGCATAAAGCCATTCACAGATTTGAGAAAGTCTAATAACCTTTATGTTACGATCTTTATATTCCTCCTCTTTACCGTATGCATCTATAAGAATAAGCTTTTCAAGAGCTGCCAGCCGAACAATACGCTCGATTAATGTGTCGTAATTATTTTTATTTTCATCATCGGGATCGGGTGCTACCATTTCCTTTATGCGGCCTATATCCAATTTATCTTTTAGGGACTCATATGTTTTTTTACGCGATAGCTGGTGATGGGCAAAATGTTTTTGTTCCGCAGCCCAAAGAAAGTTTAATATTTCTGGATAATAAATGGTTACGAAACGTTTCTGGATTCTCTCGAGTAGCCCTAATCGATGCAAAGTAATTAAGGCATGCTGATCAATGACTATTTCTTTTGCTTTTTCAGGTGCAGTAATGGGCACTAGCTGTCGCCTTTTTTGTAAAAAAACAACTCTCATTCCATTGGTTGCGTAAATTGTGAAATCCGTCCATTCATCAGGTCTTCGTGACAACGTTATATTCTGTGTTCTTACGCGCCAATCAAGATAGACAGGTATGTTATTATTCTTACAAAGCAATGATCTCGGTATTTGACCTTTTTTATAAAGCTCATTAAGATTTTCACGAAATAGTCGTTGTCGTCTAAAAATATCGATAAGCTGATCACTGGGTACGGCAGAAAATAAGTCATCTGGAACTTTGCCTTTTTGCTTCAATTCTATCAACCTTTGCAATGATAAATTACTCGCAGCTTCATTGCCGGTTCGATATCCTAAGTCAACATGTCGCAGTAATAAGGGTGGCGCGTTTTCGATGTTTTTGAATGCGGTGTTTAGCAAATTGAAGGCTTTACTGTAATCATTCTTGATTTCATATATTTGACAAGCTAGTGCAAGACTCCTCAGATCTGTCTTTTCATCACCCTTAATGAAATTCTTTAATACATTCAATGCTTCATCATATTGTGCCATCCAAATTAAAGCTTCAGCCAATCCATTCGCATATTCTTCATTATTTGGTGCTATCTCTAGAAGTTCATACCAATATTGCGCAGCTTTTTTATAGTTATCGATAGCGCGTGCTGCTTGTGCCTTTAAGTGAAGTAGATTTTCATTGGATTCACCATACTCTTCTATTTCCTCGGCTAACTTAAGGATGCCAGAAGCGTCTTGATCAGGTATATGCGTTAAAACTGACAATAATCTTTCAGCTGTAGCGGGGTGCCACAGCATTTTCAGCGAACGTTCAAGCAACTTTCTTGCGCGATGCCATTTCTTACTTTTTGCCTCATGATTACCTCTCAGGAAAAGTGAATGTGCAAGTATCGTTTGATTGGGCTTTTGGCTTTCTATTTTCTTTAATTGCACCAAAGCAGTTTCTTCATTACCCATAATGTAAGAATAATAGGCTTCTAAGAATCGTCGTGTATTGTTTTCTCCAGGAAGCAATGTTTGAACTATAGCAATCGCATTTTCAAGGTGCTTCGTTACTTGTCCGATTTCGAATGCAAGACTTGAAAGTTCTTCTTTTTCATCATCCTCGACTGATAGGGTTGCTGCCTTTTGTAAAGCATTCCATACGTTATCATCATTCCCTCTAATTAATGATTCTAAATAAGCAACACATAGATACGCCCATGCCTCATTAGGGAAATCCTTTTCAGTTTGCCGAATGATTATATCCAATACATCATTAAATTTCTTACCGCGGTGTACGACATATTCAACAAGTTCCCTGCGTAAAGGCCGCATATTAACTAACACTCTTGCTGCCGTATCGGCACGAGCAGTGTCGTTTAGTAGAGCTGCTGCGAGACAATCAATTAACTTGGCCCGCTGCATAAAAAATGATTCGTTAATGCTTAGATTCGGCGTCTTCTTGTACAAGAAATCGAGATATTCGAGAGCATTTCGTAAGAGATCTTTACCTTCTTCTGTAATATCTTTCGGATAGATTCGTGATGCGTCAGATTTACCGGATATTCTGATTGCTCTATTATAAAGCGCTTCAGCCATGATCGTATATAGTTTTTCATAAGAAATACCTTTTGGGGCAGGTGAAGTATCCGACTTACCCTTGTCCTGGCTGTCTTCGAATTCATTAATGGTTTTTTGTAATAGTTCTTTTGCGCACTGTGTTTCTCCTTTATGAATAAGAACAAGCAGTGCATCATGCACCCATGCTGGATGCGGTGCGTTATTAGTAATGTAATTGTATGCTTCATCATACTGTTGGGTATCTATCAATAAGGCTAGCTTAATAGATATTGTTTTATGATCATTTGAATGTTCTATTGATTCTATTGCATCTTTACCTTTACCTTCAAAGAACAGTAGTTTCGCTCTTACACGGAGAAGCCTTTCTTCCCATTTTTCTCGCTCTGCTACTTTTTTTAACGCTATATTAGCTTTTTCATAGAAGGTTCTTGCCTCTTGAATAGCGCCTTTCTCACTGGTCATTAAAAATGTATCAGCAACCGTTAAATATCCTTCAAAAGACGATTCCGCCGATAGTGATAACGATGGACTATCTAGATGTTTTATTAATTCTCTTACTCGCTCAACCATAATTGAAGGCGGTGGAAGCACACCATTTCCACGAACCCTTTCACATAGTTCTTTAGTCTTCTCTTCGATTAAATCACGAAGATTATTTGCGAGAAAATCTTCGTAATCCTGCTGTGCAAAACTTTTAAGTTCGTTCTTTGGATGTCGTTGCGAGTTGCTATTTATTAATTTATTTTTAACATCATGAAGCAACTGTTTTACATCTTCATAATCATCAATTGGAATGACGTAAAAACCTCTATCTTCAAAATCCTGAATTCGCGCATTAAAATCATTTGCATCAATGTCATATTTAGATATGTCATCATAATCTGATTTTTGGGGTGCTTTTAAGATTATGTAAGGTTTTTTTCGATTCGTTCTATAAAGATTGATAATATAGTCGTCAGCTTGTCTTAGTCTTAGATCATCAAAGCTTGTGCCAATAAATAAGATAGTTTTCCGCACGAAAAGGGCATTAAGGAAATCTACAAACGATTTGTTCTTAGATTCATAGCTTGTATAGTCTGCTGATGATATTACAATAGATGTTGGCGAATTGATGTCCCCATGTAGTTTGATGATGGTTTTTGCTGATTCATCGATGGTAGGAATGTCATTGCCATGAGAAATAATTTTGGGTGAATAACCGATCTGACGAAAGCTATCCTCTAAGATAGTATCATGATTTGTTGTAATAAATAAATTGACATCAAGTGATGCAATTTGTTTCTGCAATTCATTCTTGATTGTCGGTGATGTTCGTAAACGATCGCATACTTCTTCACGAAATTTAATACCAACCTCGCGATCCAATCTCGAAGCAATACGTAACAGATCAGATTCGTTAGTCTTCAGTACAAACTTATCCGAAATCTCTTTTATCAATTTTTGCCAGGTTGGAAGCCCACTTGCAACAGAACATCCTGCACCCAAAAAAATAACTAAACTTTTTTTTGCAATTTCATCGGCAAGAACATTTACGGCAGCCTGCCATTTGGTTGATTCAGATGACTTCATACTAGATCAGTCCCAGTTGATATTGTGCTAACACCATTAAGACGAAAGTATCCTTTAAATTACTTATATTAAAATTGCGTGAATAATACAACTTATTGAAAACAATGCAAGAAAAAATAGGGAAGACAGTGGATGTTGATGAGAAACAAGCGGGACGCCCCAAGAATTCTGACTCATGAGAAGTAAGACCATTTTCCTTAAAAATACTGGGTTACGCAAAATAAATGTGCCGTAATTATAAGACATTAGAAATGTCGAATTTTGCCATTTTGCCCAAAAAGGCAGTTACTTCTGAGGAATCGAATTCTAAGTTTCTCCGAGGGTCCAATCTTTCGCTTGACGCAATACATATCGAGTAATAGAAGTTCAGTCATTGTACGTTCCGATAAATTCGGTCTCCAGAGTTGGTTCGCCATCTTCCAAAAACATTTCGATCACTTCCTGGATATTTCCTTGCAATTCGTCCAGGGTTTCCGCCTGGGCGTGTGCTCCGCGAAACCCCGGAACAAAGCCGACATACAAACCTGTATCGGAACATTTTTCAATGTCTACCGTATAAATCTCCCTTGCCGTATCTCTCCGATTTACAGGTGAAATTACCGCAATTCTTCAAATTATCGAATATTTATTTTACTATCCCATCTCCAGCAGAATCTT
>DJVN01000027.1 GCA_002441205.1 Syntrophaceae bacterium UBA6255
TTTCTGTGTTGCCTCAGTCCACACCCATCATCACGCTGGAAGCTTTGATAATTGCATAGGCTTTCTTGCCGGGTTTCAGTCCGAGTCTCTTTGCGGAATCTTTGGAAATCATCGAAACAACCTTTGCGCCACCCGTAAGCTCCAAGAGCACCTCTGTGTTTACAGTGCCTTCCGATACTTTGACGACTTTACCCTTCAATATGTTGCGAGCGCTAATCTTCATAACACACCTCCTATGGTTGTTAGCTTGAACTTTTAAATTGGTTGACGTCTTTACATCCCATTCTTCAATTAACTTTTGTTTTTGACTCTAAAATAATTGTTGTCAGAATCAAGCCGGATCATTTCTTTAATTTACAATTTAACATAAAATGATGAGATAAACAAACAGGACATTCTAAGAAATCTATGCCGAAAAATTTTTTATTTCCCCCCAACCTTTTTTACGAAGATAACAAAACAATTCATTGACACCATTAAACATTGACAGCTAATAATTTATTGCCTATACATCTCGTACATTCAAGGAGTTTGGGGTATGCGTGATTTCAACGATAAAGATCGCAAAAAGAAACGTTCAAGAATTAGCCTGTCAGAAAATCCGGCCAATCTCTCTGCCGACACGCTGTCGCTGTTGGAATCCGCAACAAGCGCTTCACTGAAGGACGGTTATCTGCGTTGTCCTGTTGCCTGGAAAATAGCCAGGGAATTCAGTGTTCCCAAAATTGCCGTTGGGGCAATGATGGACAAACTTGGCGCAAGGGTTACCGAATGTCAGCTCGGTTTCTTCAACGTGGACAAAACGCCATATACGGGACCTGCTCCGCAGGAACCATCGCCGGAGCTCGCATCGTCTTTACGTGAAATGGATACTGCGGATAAATTGACGTGTTCCGCAATATTTGAGATGGCCCGTCAGTTTAAAACAACGCCATTAAAAGTTTCTGAAGCTGCAAGCATTCTCAGCTTGAAAATAAGGAAATGTCAGCTAGGTTGTTTTTAAAAGTTCTTCCGCAACAATTTGTTTTTCGAAGTCTTTTCTGATTAATTATTAAAAAACATAAAAATCAGAGTATTCTAAAAATTTCTCGTACCCTGATTTATTAAAAAAGATGAAGAGCGGTTGACTTGAATGAGAAGAAGATCTTCATTCCTTCACTCAAAGCAAGTTCAAACAGCGACCGTTTGGTAATCGTTGCCTTAAAAATTATCTCAGCCGATTCTATACAAACCTCGTAATAAAAGCCGCGATCGATCAAAACCTTAATCGTACCCGAAAAAGAATTGCGCATACTGGAGTCAAGTTTTTTTAAGCTCAGGACAATATCTTCCGGTCGTATCGCAACATACGAGCAGCCCTCCGGTGGAGAATAGCCGACTTCTATCGTCAAATTATTAATACGCGCTTCTGTTCCGCTGAATTTAACAGCAAATAAATTCTTCATTCCGACAAAATCGGCCACAAACGTCGAACAGGGTTTGCGGAATATTTCCTCGGTTGTACCGGTTTGTTCGATACGTCCTTCATTCATAACCGCAACGCGATCGGCCAGCGAGATGGCTTCGGCAAAATCATGTGTTACCATCAGAAAGGTGGTATCGGAATCCTGGTGCAGTTTTTTAAGATCTTCTCTTATTTCCTCGCGAAAACGATGATCGAGAGCGGAAAGAGGTTCATCAAGAAGGAGAACCAGCGGCTCAATCATCAACGCTCTGGCCAGCGAAACGCGCTGATTTTCCCCGCCGCTTAAATTGGTCGGCAACCTGTCGAGCAGATGTTCCAGATTAAGATTCTGTACAAGGCGTTTGAATCTGTCTTTGGCAATTCCCTTTTTTATTTTGTTATAGTGCAAGCCGAAGTTTATATTTTCCTTCACCGTCATGTGCGGGAAAAGGGAATAATCCTGATATACGATGCCCACACCCCTTTTTTCAGGGGGTAAAGTGGTCGCATTTTTTTCGCCAATGGATATACAACCCTTCCGCACCGGAATGAGTCCGGCAATGGCTTCCAACAACACCGTCTTGCCGGCGCCGGTCGGTCCCATCAAGACGAAAAATTCATTTTTTTTGATGACAACATTGATATTATTGAGTCGAAAATCGCCCAGTTCAACAAAAAGTTCTTTCACTTCGATCATGACGATTTTCCTTTCCTTAGCGTGAGAATTCTCAATACGAGAAAGAGGATAAGACAAATGGAAACAAGCCAGACAGCGACCGGCTGGGAGTAGGACAAACCGTATGCCTCATACCGTTCATAGATCAGCACCGGAGCAATCATCGGATGATAAGCAACGACAACGACGGCACCGAATTCGCTGATGGCGCGGGCGCTGCACATGATAATGCCGATGAGGATGCTGCGCCAAGCCAGAGGAAACGTGATTCTGAAAAAAGTTGACGTCATGGAGGCGCCCAGACTTCTGGAGACATTCTCCAGTCGCGGCGATATATTTTCAAAACCGCTCTTTACAGCATTGACATAAAAAGGCAGGCCCACAAAAGTCAAAACAACGACGATGCCGGTGACGCTTCCCATGATGCGAATTCCCAGCTCGCTGAAAATTTCACCGATCCAGTGATTTTTCCCCGCAACACTGAGAATGGCGATACCGACAACCGGATGTGGGATAACGATCGGAAGATCAACAATGCTTTCCACCAGGCGTTTTCCAACAAAGTTTGTGCGAGCGAGGATATACGCCAGAGGCGTGCCAAAAATAAACGAAAAAAGAGCGGCCAATCCGGCTGTATATATACTTAACCAGATTGACCGCACGACATCTTTATCTTTGATTGTTTCTTTAACCATGGAAAGTGAAGGCGCAGTCAACATTTCCAAAAGCGGCAGAAGAATGAATACCATAATGATGATGCCGCAGGAAATATTAACCCAAAAGAAAGGTTCCTTAACCTTCATTGAATAAAGAAACTCCTAATTTTTGACTTCCACCTTGTCCTGCAATTTTACCGGCAAAGCCTTTTTCATCTCGGGCGTTGAAACGCGGCAGGGGACGAAAGGCGGCTGTCCCATATCGTCAAGTACCTTCAGACCGCCTTTAGGATCCAATAAATACTCCAAAAAAGCAACAGCGGCTTCTTCGTTCGGCGGATTTTGAACCAAGGTAATGCCATAAGTGCAGGAATCGCCCTTGATATCCATAAATGTCCCCGGTTCTTTTCCTGTCACCTTGACCACAGCCTGTGAATAAAAATCATCATATTTATAATTGCCAAGGTTGATATCATCCGGAAGAGATATGTAACGCAATTTATGCTGGACGGCCACAGAACGGTACTCCCAAGCGTAGTCCATATTTCCAGATTGTAATAGCGAAATCAGCTCAACAGATTTTGGACGGATATTTTCCTTCGGACGATTGGCGATGACGGCATTATACAGACCGGGTTTCTTGTAGTATTTTTCGGCAAGCTGCAAAACCATCAATGAACGGTAACCGCAGGGATCAAGATTGGGATCGGAATGTCCCCAGACAACGTCTTTCCTTTGAAGAATATCATACCAGTTTTTATCATTAATGAGATTGGCGTGCTTGCTTTTGTCCGTGTAACAGAGCACGAGCTGATTCGTGGCAAAGCGGACGTTCCAGTTTGCATAAGCAGGAATAAGCAGTTTATCGATCACCTTGAAATCAGCCGATACCATAAGGTCGCAAGGTTTTTTGAGCTCAGAAATCTTGCGGGCACAGGCCTGACTTCCGCCCGCTTCTCTCAGAACGTCAACTTTAGGATATTTTGCTTCGAACTCTTTTTCCATGGCTTCAAATGGGACAGACAGACTTCCGGCGTGAAAAATAACCAACTTCCCGGAAGGTTCAGCCAGCGTTGAGGATGGCGCTACCATTGCGGCGAAAGCAAAAACAATTAACAAACACGTCAGTTTCAGTAATTTCTTCATAACTCATCTCCTTTTTCTTGAAATAAATTTTTTTAAATATTCAAAAAATTCGTATAATCTTTTTTGGCAATTTATTGTAATAAAAAGTAATTATTTGTAATAAATAGCGTTAATTCATTACTTGAAAGAAATAATACTGTCAACAAATAATAAAGAATGGACTGTTTTATTCGTCTGAATTATACGCCGCACAGAACAACAGAAAGGAAAAAACCATGAAAAAGAAACAGCAGAAGGTTGATTGCGCCAGTTGCCCGCTTCTCCGAAATGAAAAACTCTGTCTGAATCCGAAGGGAAAAGCGTTTCGCGGTTGTCCATCGGCAAGTGGAAAGAAAATAATAGGTGAGGCAAAAAAATGCTACGATGATCCGAACGTGAGGAAATTGGCCAGGCAGCAGGCCTCCATCCAGGAAGGCCAGTGTTATACGGGAAGAAATCAAAAGCCATTCGTTTTGCGACCTACAAAAACAAGAATAGAGGAAATCTGCAAGTTTGCCAACAAGATGGGTTATCAGCGCTTGGGGCTTGCTTTTTGCGTGGGCCTGGTAAGCGAAGCCAAAAGCGTCGCTGGTCTTTTAGAAGCGCGTGGTTTTGAGGTGGTCTCTGTCATCTGCAAGAAGGTGGGCGCCGTTCCCAAGGAGAAAATCGGCCTTGCCGACGAAGAAAAAATCCGCATCGGCCAGTTCGAAGCCATGTGCAATCCGGTTGCGCAGGCCATGATCCTGAACGATGCGGGCGTGCAGTTGAATATCTTCTGGGCCTCTGCGTCGGTCATGACTCACTTTTCTTCAAATATGCGGATACCCCTGTAACGGTTCTGGCCGTCAATGACCGCGTCACGTGACAAAATCCCCTTGCCGCCGTTTATTTGCTGCGGATTTTTTAGAGAAAGAAGCGCGCTCGCTTGAATCTTGGCTCAATGACGGCATGCACGGCAGCATGTCTTATATGAACAATCTGGAAAAACGTATCGATCCCCGGAAACTGGTTCCTAGCGCAAAATCGATCATTTCAGTTGTCTGTAACTACTTCACGTCGGATGACCAGCCAGCGGACACCTGTAAAATTTCCCGCTACGCCTATGGCCGCGATTATCACGAGGTGATCCATGAAAAACTAAACCGTTTATTCAAACGTGCACACCGGATGTTCGGGGACGCGTCTTCGCGGATTCCGCGCCGGTGATGGAAAGAGCATGGGCAGCCAGGGCGGGATTGGGCTGGATCGGCAAAAACACGAACCTGATTTCCAAAGAGTACGGGTTTTTCTATTTCTGGGCGAAATCATTCTGGATATGGAACTCGAATATGACATGCCCGTTAAAAACCTCTGCGGAACCTGTACTCGTTGCATCGACGCCTGCCCGACGAAGGCTCTGAAACCCTATACGCTGGACTCCCGGAAATGCATTGCCTGCCTGACCATCGAACACCGCAGCGACATTCCGGCAGCGTTTAAGAATCAGTGGACCGGCTGGATTTTCGGCTGCGATATCTCCGAGGAGGTATGTCCTTGGAATAAAAAAGCAAAACTCCACAGCGAGAAGGATTTTCAACCCCTGTCAGAGATTTCCTTGTTCACTAAATCCAACTGGGAAAACCTGACATCAGAAGTTTTCGAGAAAATTTTCAGAAAATCTCCGCTGAAAAGAACAGGATTCGAGGGGGTTAAAAGAAATATGGAGTTCTTGAAAAGTTCTGATTAAACAACAGCCTGATTATCCGTTCGGTCTTTAACTGCCAATCTCCGGCGGGCGCGGCAACTCCACCCGGCAAACGAGACTGTGTCGTAATTATAAATATAACCATTAACGTCCTCTGCTGGTGCGAAGTCTGGCGCATGCCGGAGAGGTGTCCCAATGCTGTATCGGGACGGAGGTGGATACAATTCATGTCATTCGTAGCTGGCCAAAATTACGTATGTTTCAAAAAAATCTGTGCAACTAAAACATCGTTTACATTTTGGCCCGCGACATTACTTATTACACACTATCCAAATTTGTTATTGTGACACGGCCTCAAAGGCCGGGATGACGACTGTAGTAGCCACGTGCCCAATGTCGTTATTATTGTTGGACTGTTAATAATTTTTCAAATCGTTTGCTCAGCGTGCAGTATTATCGCCAAATGCCCGGAGTATTTCGTTGATGGCAAAACGAATTTTGACATTGGCGTTGGCTACTTTGGCCGCGTCTCTAATGCCGGCCAAACAACCCGGACAGTTGACGCTGACTTCGTTTAATCCGCTCGCCAGAACCTGATCGAGCTTCTTTTTTGCTTCATTGGCAACCTGTGTCTGATCATACTTATTGCGGATTGCGCTGGCAAAGCCGCAGCAAAGGGAATCAAATCGGTTATTGGCCAGTTCCACGACGTTCATGCCCACTGCCTGATGCAGGCCGCGAATTGCGTCGTAGAAAACGTTTCCCAGTTCGCTGGTGTAGCAGGAATCGGAAATGGCAATGTCTTTTGAAAATTTGTGTTCGACGGTTAAATCGCCCGCGGAGTATTTTTCCCACAGCCATTCGTAAAGTGAAATGACCGGGTACGGCAATTTGACGCCGTGATAATTGGGCCAGACATTGCCCAGATAGTTGCTGCACGAGCCGCAATAGCAAACCAAACGTTCTGTTTTCAATTTTTGCAGCGTTTGGTGTGTGCGCTTCACCAGGTCGGAAAAATATTGATAATCGCCAAAACGATGGGGAATCTCCCCGCAGCAGGCGTCACGCGGTCCGAATTTGGGCAAACCGGCCAGCGCCTTGGCGTTTTCCAGACGCTGGGGAAACGTCCGCCCGACGCAGCCGATAAAAAGAACATCCTTGGCTTTGGGTGGTATTTTCGTCCATTGATCCAAAAGGGCATGGTCTGCTTTCGGCGCCACTTTATAAATGTCAAAAAAGTAACCGGATT
>DJVN01000300.1 GCA_002441205.1 Syntrophaceae bacterium UBA6255
AAGTGGTCTGAATCCTGCCTTGCCAAGTACCATCAAGGTCCGGGAAAGGAACAAGCCACCCTCGAAACACGCGCCATCGCCATGCATATACCGTGAAACCGAGCCATAAGATGAGTATGATCGGAATCGTCTTGTAGGCTGTTTTTAAGGCACTCTGTATGCTAGTTACCGGCGTGCCAGTTGCATAAGCGAGCCCGACAAAGCAGACCGCGAACAGACCGAAGAAAAAATATGCAAAAGTCTTGGTTTTGAGATTTTTCATATATATCCTATATAATCCCACGCAGCCTGGAGAAAGCCATTCGCTTGCAGACGCGTCCAAGGTTGAGAATTACGGAATAGATATTTCAATTCATTCACCTCGCCCCAATCAGAACAATCTTCGTCTTTTCGCGTCCGATTCCAAGTGTCGGCGATAACATGCCGAAGAATACCCGTATAAGAATCCTTCGCAAACGCTTCCACTTCAGCATTCCAAACCAAGCACTCGATGAGAAACGAGGGCATGTTAGCAGCCGCAGAAATATTTTCACTCTGCATTTTATCCCGTAGTCGTTTCAGTATGCGAATAACCCTTTTATACTTTCGCCCCGTCGCTGTATTTCGGGTTATCCCATTATCATAGGTCTGCACCGGCCAGTTCTTGATTAAGCTACCGTTGTCAGACTTAAAGGCCACACCTGAAAGATAACGGTGCGAACCATCCACATTGATTTCTCCCGTATAACGTCGATGTTCAAAGGTTGGGACCACATCGGCGTCAATTCGATAGGTATTGGCATGAATATCAAAAGCTTTATTTCCCCGAGTAATGTTATCTTTGCCGAAGTAATTTTCAAGTGCGTGATGAACCATGTTCTTAAAGTCAGTGAACGACATGACGCTATCTGTATGCCCAAGCGTCTCTTTCGTTGTGCCTTTAGGATAGTCTGGGAAATATGCTGTATTATAACAGACACAAATATCTACATCACTGTTTTGTCGTACATTCGTGCGAGCACGATAAGACCCTTGGGCGGATACGGTAATATCCAGACTCGCGAGCTTATCATCGGCTTTTATCGCCTTACGTACAGCAATCGCAGTATTATCGCACTTGTCTGACTCCGTTTGAGCGGGACCTCTTGACCATGAGATAAAGCTGTCTTCGGATATGTTCATAATCTATCTACCTCCTCCAGCATTGACGTGACGAGTTTCTTGCCCGAGAGCAGGTCTTGCATGAGGGCGGTTTTGAGAGAGCGGAGTTTTTGTAAATTCTCATCAATAGCACGAATACTTTTTCTAGCTGTCGACAGCGCTGCAATTATCTGCTCCTGTTCAATGATTGCTTTGGGGAGAGAAATAGAAAGTGTCCCGAGATTTGTCGGGTTCACGTTTGCTTGCTGAACCCCAATCGTGGCAAATTGTTTGACGCGAATCTGATTAACACCATTATTCAGCCAAAGATTCAAATACTCATGGTGTAACTTTTCTTGATCTGGAACAAGGCGTACGAGATACGAAGCGAACGATACAGGTTGGTCAGGATGTCGATAAATTCCGGTTCTACCGACATAATCAATGCTGTTTGTGCGGTTAAACAGGACATCGCCATCGTCGAGTGTTAGATTTCTTGCATCCTTACGGTCTGAGTATTTGAGATCGGTAAAATCAACTTCACCGTTCACCAGATTGTTCATTCGCAAAACTGGAATTCCGATAGGCTCTTCGTTCAAGCTCGTTGAAATTCCATATCGCTTTTCAATCAATAGATCATCGAGTCTTTCCACCTCCCATTCGACCGGAATCCGACCCAGGGGGGAATTTTTGAATTTGTGAGTTTGTTCGGTGCGGAGGTTGCCGTGTTCGTCGATGCCACGGGTAAGAAGGTCTTGCATCAGGCCAGTCTTGATGCGCTGCTGCTTGGCAATCAGCGCCTCGGTCTGTTCAATCGCCCGGTCCACCGTCGAAAGGATTTCGGCAATTTTAGCTTGTTCGGGTTTGGAGGTAGGATATTCAATTGGCCACTTGTTCAGTTCGGATGAATTTATGGCTTCAAAAGTCGATCCCTGGGATGCATTACGAAAACTTGATGCTTCATACTTGAGATAGTGTTCAAGATATGTTTGATCAACATCTACCCCTGAAATAGCAGCCAACCCACGGCCAATAATGTAATCTTGATCCGCAACGTTTATTTTTCCAACCGGGGCCCTAACACTAAAAAGGATAGAACCGGCAAGAGCAACTTTCTTGGTTTGGCTGCAATATAAGACGTTTTTGGGGAATCTGCCGGTAAACTCGGCGCATCCCTGCAAGAATGGCAGGCCATTCTTTTCCTCTGAGTAATATTTTGAATCGGGCGATTGCCCCATGTTAATCTGGGCGACTCGACTGAGAGATTCTTTTTTCCACCCCTCCACAGTACTCATTTCACTTCTTCTCCTTCACTGGATTCCGGATAACCTGAAGGTCACGCGTCGCACTTTGCTTGTCCGGAATGACAAACATTGGCTTTTTGTAATCCCTTTGCCATGCCTTTTTTACAGTTTGCCTATCTGGGGGATGATCCGTTTGAGCCCTTTGTGAGCCCTTTGCTGCCTTCCATAATACCCTCTACTCAGGTTCACGTTGTTCTCTTGAACCAGCTTAAGTCCGGTGCGGAAACATTGAGCCTGCCTGCAACACTTGAAATTGCCGTTGCGCCGATGTCCCCATTGTCCCCATTATGTCCCCTTTAAATCATCAAATGGTCATGTCCCCAT
>DJVN01000242.1 GCA_002441205.1 Syntrophaceae bacterium UBA6255
CCACCGATTGTCCCCGTAACGGCCTTCTTAACGGCTGAACCCGTTTTACCGCCAATTTTCTCAGCCGCCTCAACGGCTCCGGTTGCTGCTGCTGAAGCAGCGTTCTCTGCGGATAGTCCAATCTCTTGCGCTATTTCAATGGTACCCAATACGGCATTTTTAGCAACGGAAACGACATCTCCCCCTGCCTCCGATGCACCAAGCACCAATCCTTTAGAGGTATCCATGATGACCGTCGTCAGTTGGCTACTGGCTTCTGCTACGCCGCCGACGGCACCCTTTACCGCATTTCTGGTCGCCAGGCTCGCATCTCCTCCCACTTCAAACACAGCACGAATAGCACCCCGCGCCGCTGCCGAGGCAGCATCTTCCGCGGATACGGCAATATCCCTCGTTCCGCTTATCGCACCAACGATAGTGCCCTTGGCTACGGAGGCAATGTCTCCTCCTATCTCTGACGTTCCTTTTACCGCTCCATGAGCAGTGTCGCGAATAACATCAACAGTTACAGAACCTATTTCATGAACTCCTTTGAGAATACCGACTATCGAGTTTTTGGCAACGGTTGTCACATCCGCCCCGATCTCTCCCGCTGCCTTGACTGTTCCGCTGATAATAGAACCGACAGATGTTCCTATTTCTTTTACACCTTCCAGGACTTTTATCGTCGTGGCGCTTGCAACGTCAACGATTCCTACGGTCACATCCCTTGTACCCTTAAAGACGCCTACGAGACTTTTTCTCATTGTCTCACCAATTTTCTTCTCCATAAAACATCTCCGTTTTGCCTTGCTTACAATTGTTTTGTAACGATTATTTATATTTGATTACTAACTCAATACACCCACTTAATACTCATCATTAATGTTTTTCGATTTTCCCCTCATTCTTTATTTGCTCTTAAGCCAATCTCTTGCGGCATTTATATCGGTAAAACATTTAAATGATAGTCCAGCCTTAATTGCCGGAGTTTCATGTATCGAATTATAAGACGCATTTTCACCAATGTCAACAAATGCAGTATTAATGCTTGATATATCGGAATGTAGATTTCTGACAATTGAAAATGTTTGTTTTAGTCCTAAACGCCCGCTCAGGGCTCGGACATCTAATAACTCATTATTTATATTCATTGATTTTTGTATGGAAATTGTTTCGTTCTTGATCGTTTCATAATCATCGTTTGTCACTTTACCTGTAAAAACAATTTCAAGAATTCCTTCATTCATAGATGATGAGATTTGATATTCTGCTTTCTTACAGGTATTCGATATGACTTTACTGCTCTGACTCAAAACCCCACCGGTATGTTTTCCCATCTCTTCCATTATTATTCTCTTTGGTTTATCTCTGACTATGAGCAAGTGAACTCATTTGCAGTAAATAACTAATCGGATTTATATCCCCTTGCCTGCTAAGGAGAAAATCGTAAGTTTTTTTATGTGCGCTTCTATTCATCCAGAATAAATATACTTCAGCATAGTATAGATAATCCGTGTAATCTCTAAATCCCTTTAATTTCTCTTCCATTGTTAATTTCCCCTATCAAAAAAAACCGAGACCCGCATATGCCGTCTTGTCNNTTACTTCTTTTTTGTTAACTTCCAGTAGAATAGACTCAATACGGGCATCGCAGTATCTCGTATATGTAATATAATCACTGCTCATCATTAATACAATGGCTGTATTAATGTTTGTCCGGCATGAACTGTATTTATTGCGTATTTAGATCTTGAATATTTGTGGAGGCTGACAATTTGCCGTCTTCAGGAAGAAAGTGCTTGTTGAGTATGCCTGCGTGGCTTGAGTTGTGGTAGATGTCGAAATTAAGTATTCCAGAGGGAAAGGTGCATAAATAAAAGGCAGAGATATTGCTGATCATGCCGGCTTGCGAAAGACAACCTGTATATCGCCCAGAACTCGTTCAGCAAAACCCGCCTCACATATGGACAGATAGTATTCCCACTTTCTCTGGAAAACTTTATTAAAACCCATTGCGGATACTGATTCAATATTGCTGAGAAATTTTCTCCGCCAGTCTCTAAGTGTTACGGCATAGTTCGTGCCTATATCATTCAGATTCTCCATGATAAAACTTGAATATCTTGTTGCGGCCTCACTGAGAATAGTTACGGAGGGCAGAAGTCCTCCCGGGAAAATATACTTCTGAATCCAGTCTCTTTCCCGGCGATATTCTTTATAGCGCTGGTCCGGAATTGTAATGACCTGAATCACGAGCAGACCGCCCGGCTTAAGCAGGCGATCACAACACTGAAAAAACTTGCCGAAATACCGATGACCGACTGCTTCCAGCATTTCGATGGAAACAATTTTATCGTAGAGCCCTTCGATTTCACGATAATCCTGAAGACATATTTTAATATTTTTTTCCAATCCCTCACTTTTTATCCGATTCAGCGCAAGCTCATATTGAGCTTGCGAGACGGTGATCCCGGTAAGGCGGCATTGTGTTTGTTTAACTGCTTCTACGGCAAAACCGCACCAGCCGCAGCCAATCTCCAGAACGTGATCCGTTGCTTTGATTTGAGCCTTTTGGATGATGCTGTTGATCTTGTTTTTCTGAGCGGCTTCGCAGGTATCGTTTTCCGATGCATAAATTCCACAGGAATAGAGCATGGACGGATCAAGAAATTTCTGGAAAAATTCGTTGCTCAAATCGTAGTGTTGTTCAATATTTTTCCGGCTGCCGATCCGTGTATTTTTTCGTGCTTTATCAAGGAGACGGATTGTCCAACTGATAAACCACGCTGCAACCGGATAACCTTCTTTTAATGAGTGACGGTTTCTTATGAAAAGGCGAAACAGACCGGCAATATCTCCGGTATTCCACATACCTTGCATAAAAGATTCACCAAGTCCCACTTCACCACGCAAAATAACATCAGAAAAAAAACGGTAATCGGAAATGGTCATATCCGCTGACAGAGATGAGTCCCTGTCGCCGAAATGTATTTCCTGCCCGTCGGGAAGCCATATGGTCAATTGACCGACACTGATTTTTTGTAAAAGCCGAAAGACAATGGTCTTACAAATATTTTGTGCAATAGTGGGTGATATTTCACTGGGTGTCATAGTAGTCTACTCCCAAGATTATGACAACGTCAGGTTAGCGATGCTCCGCAGTCCTGCATCTGAGAAGATCTATCATCAGCACGATACATGATTTTTATTAATTTTAATATATTTGCAATGATATCGTCAACAGAAAAAGCAATGGATAACCTTTTGTGAAATCATACTTACGTAAGATACTCTTTTATCATTGAGCGTGATAAAATTTTATCCAGCCTCTTTTGCGGAACCAGATTCAAATTAATAGCACTTTAATCTCTAAAGATGGCCCCCGTCGAGGCGGATGTCACCATCTTCGCATACCTCGCCAGATAACCTTTTGTAATTTTCGGCTTGAATGGTTTCAATGCCTTCTTTCGTTTGGCCAGTTCCTGAGCGCTGACCTTGAGGTTGAGTTTCTTGGCCGGAATATCAATGGCGATGATGTCGCCTTCTTTNNNNTTGTCCAGCCCCATGCCGACGATCGCGGAGGTGGGAGAGAGCATCTCTCTCATGCCCGGACCGCCCTTGGGACCCTCAAAACGGATCACCACAACGTCGCCGCCTTTAATTTTACCGCCCAGAATCGCCTTGATGGCGTCATCTTCGCTGTCAAACACACGCGCCCGGCCTTCGTTTTTCTGCATGGCTGCTGCCACCGCGGATTGTTTGACCACCGCTCCGTCCGGCGCGA
>DJVN01000284.1 GCA_002441205.1 Syntrophaceae bacterium UBA6255
CAATACGGAGCTGCTGTTCCCGTTCCCTATGGATCTCAGATTCCCGGTCAGCCCGGGGTTGCATTCCCCGATCAGTATTTACCGTATAACGAAAATCTGGTCGAGATCAGGCAAATTAAAGATGAACTGAATTATGATTATGAAAAGGACAAAACGAAGGAAAAGGATGAGAAATTTTATCTGTTAATCGCCAAAATAGAAGAGATTGAAAACGAAATCGAGAAAGAAAACAGGGTGACGCCGGGTATCATCAATCAGTTGCAGATCGAACTGGAAAAATCGGGCAGAAAAGATCTCTCATTAAGGATGGGCAAGCTGGAAGAGAAGCTGAAAGTGACTTTCCGCATTGATCTGGTGGGCAACATGAAAGTAAAAGATGCCATTCTGAATGCCGGCGGCCTGACCGCAAATGCCAGCATGGAAAACGGCGAGATTATCCGTCAGTATCCGAACAATGAATTCAAAACAACGTATTTCAACGTTGCCAGGGCGATGGAAGGCGATCCGAGGGATAACGTGCTGCTGCAGGATAGAGACAAAATAATTATTCACTCTGTTTTTGAGAAAAATCCGAAGAAAAATATTTTTGTAACAGGAGATGTTACCAAGCCGGGAATGTATCAATTTACGGAAAATATGACCGTGCGCGATTTAGTTTTTAAGGCGGGCAATGTTCTGGAATCCGCGTATCTTGATGAAGCGGAAATTACATCGGTCAACGTTGTAGACGGAAGGCTGGGAGATCTCTCACATCGGAAAATCAGTCTGCGGAAAGCTCTCGAAGGCGATGCCGCGCATAATATGACGCTGTTGCCCAATGACCGGTTGCATGTCAAGCAGATTGCCGATTATCACAATGTGAGATTTATAACTTTATCCGGCCAGATCGCTTTTCCCGGCAAGTATCCGTTCCGAAAAGGCGAGAAATTATCCGATATCATTGAACGGGCCGGCGGTTTTACGCCTTACGCTTATTTGCGCGGCGCGCAGTTTACGCGCGTCCGGGTCAAAGAACTTCAGCAGGAGGGGCTGAAAGAAATGTCCGACCGCATGGAACGTGAATTGTTTTCCGGCGGGGCCGAACAGCTTTCCACCGCGGTGTCAAAGGAGGAAATCGCTGCCAAACAGGTGGAACTGGAGCAAAAGAAAAAATTTGTCGATGCGGTGCGTAAAACCAAAGCCACAGGCCGTATGAAGATTTATGTGGCCGATGCGAAAGCCATCAGGAATACTGAATATGATTTCGAACTGGAAGACGGCGATGCGCTGAATATTCCGGAAAGAAACAGCGCTGTTAATGTGGTTGGTTCTGTCATGGCGCAGGGCAGCCATTTGTATTCCGACAGGCTCGGCTATCAGGATTATATCGACGCATCCGGTGGTTACGCGTATTATGCCGATAAGAGCAATGTCTATGTTCTGAAGGTTGACGGCGGCGCCCGGAAGATTTCCAATAATTTTATCGGCTGGAATTCGGCCAGCTCGCGGTGGGAAATGACGGCGTATGGTGGAGATGGCAAGCAAATCGAACCGGGTGATACGATCGTTGTTCCGGAAAAAGCGGAGCGCATTGCCTGGATGCGGGAAATCAAAGATATAACGCAGATATTGATGAATATTGCCGTCGTTGCCGGTATAACATTCAAGATGTTTTAATGACACCCGCTGAGAGCAAGCGTAGTGCCGCTCGTCCCTGCCATCTGAAGATGGCGGGATAATTCACTCTAAGATTTTCCGAACACGGCGTGTCGTAAAATCTAAGGTTCATTAAATCGTTGGTGGAATTATCCCCGAAGCGGAGCGACGCGGGATGACACCCGCTGATAATGAGACCCGACGAAAACGAATTCCGACAAGGCGGAATGAAGTTTGAGACGCAGGTCGAATTACCCCTGAACGAAGTGAATGGGGGTAGTTACCTTTTAAAATGCGAAGTTCGAAGCGCAAATCGAACTATCCAAATCCTTTGGCTTTTGGGAATTATCCCCGAAGCGGAGCGGATGGGGATAAAGAAAAAGATTCCTCTTCGCTACGCTCATCGGAATGATACGAAATTATAGCTTTCCCGATGCTAAAACCCATCGAAATTCAAGGGAAAATGGCCGGATGGTGGAAAACAAATTTAAAAAGCTATCGATTGTTGTGCCGGTATATAATGAAGAGCGTTATCTGGAAGCGGTTATCGGCAAAGTAATAGCCCAACCGCTTCCCGGTTCTCTGGAAAAAGAATTGATCCTGGTTAATGACGGCTCTCGGGATAATACATGGAACATCATGCAGTCCTTGCCGGATAAATTCCCATCTGTTAAATTTCAATTAATTAACAAAGAGGTTAATGCAGGAAAAGGGTCGGCTTTGAAAGAAGGTTTTGCCAGAGTCAACGGGGATATTGTTATAGTGCAGGATGCCGATTTTGAATACGATCCCGCAGACTACCCCAAATTATTACAACCTATTTTAGACGGTAAAGCCGATGTGGTCTATGGCAGCCGGTTTATCGGAGAACCGCACCGCGTTATGTATTTCTGGCATCAGGTGGCCAACAACATCCTGACGACGATTTCCAATATGCTGACCAATTTGAATCTCACCGATATGGAAGTGTGTTACAAAGTCTTAACCCGCGACGTCGCTGATCGTATGAATCTGAAGAGTCCGCGTTTCGGGGTTGAACCGGAAATTACAGCAAAGATTGCCCGTATGAAGTTGAATGGCAAACGTCTGCGCGTATATGAAACAGGTATTTCCTACGCCGGAAGAACTTATGACGAGGGGAAAAAAATAAACTGGAAGGATGCAGTATCTGCTGTCGTCCAAATTATCCGTTTCCGCTT
>DJVN01000109.1 GCA_002441205.1 Syntrophaceae bacterium UBA6255
TTTAAATGGTTTGAGAAAAAAGGAGTATAGAGGCGATAAATAGAACCTTAAAAAATTTTGCTCTCTATTTTGGTTAATGGTATCCGGAATAGAGAGCATTTTAATTGTTCATAAAGCGTTCATTGAGCATAGCTTAAAAATACTTATCCAATTAAAATAAAAAAGAAGGTGCTGTTAATTATGAAGAAGATTTTGGGAATGGGTATAGTTTTTTTTGCAATGTTGATATTTCCTGGAATTTGCCTAAGTGCTTCTTCAGAACTGTATCTGGGTGGTCATGTAGGAATGACTGTTTTGCTTGATAGCGAAAAGTATGGGAATTCATCGGTCAATGTGGAGTTGGACTTTGATCCAGGTTTTAATTTTGGATTATCAGGCGGATATCATTGGAGAATGTTCAGATTGGAAGGAGAATTTCAATACCAGAAAAATAACATTGATTCTTTTAATGTCTGTCTCGGACGTCGCTGTATTTCCGGAGTTTCCTCATCAGGTGATGTAACAATGGTTTCGCTTTTGGCAAATACCTATATCGATTTTGTTAATAAAACTAACGTTACGCCATACATCACCGCCGGAATCGGATCGGCCACAGTCAAAGTCAATGATTTTGAAGTTGCAGGATTGCAGATAGGAAATTCTGATGATACAGTGTTCGCGTATCAAATTGGCGCTGGAATCGCTTATGCCATCAATGAAAAATTTACCATCGAATTAAAATATCGATACCACGATATTGCAGAGCTCGATTTTGATGGTATCAAGATCGATTTTGCAAATCATGATGCTTATGTCGGATTAAGGTATTATTTTTAGTTAATTCATGCATTATTTATAGAACGCAAGACGGGATATTTCCATTCATTGTTACATTGAGTATGAAAACAAAGATCGTTCGAAACATTATTAGCTTAGTCATTTTTATTCTATGCACTCATCAGGCATTGGCGTCAGAATGGATATTATATGAAAAATCAGCCACCGGAGATGAGTATTATGATAAAAGCAGTATTCAAAAAGTAAATAATCATATTCATCGGGTCCGGATAAAAAAAATATACAATGATGTCGGAAAGTATAAAAAATATGCGATTCTCAAAAAAATGGATAAAGCGCCGGTGAATCCGTATATATTGAGTCACGAACTGATATTGGTTGAAGTTGATTGTCTTCATAAAAGAATCAAAATATCCTCTGAGCGTATTTGTGATAAAAGAGGCACTGTGCTTGCGTCAAAGACGCATTCTCCTGACGCATGGATGGATATTGTTCCGAATTCAAAATTTGAAAAAATTAAAGTCTGCACTTCCCTGAATCATTCCAAAATAAAAAAGAAATAGATGTCCATAATTAATTATACCCCATGAAGCGAATTATATTGACATGCATTATGCTATTATTATTCGGATGTTCGATAAATGCTCAGAAAGACACTTCCTGGGTGACATTCCGAGATGAAAAAACAGGGCTCGTTGGATTCAGGGATCACAACGGAAAGGTAAGAATAGAAGCTGTCTATAATGATTTCACTATCGCAAGAAAATTCGACAAAATCGTTGCGGTGATGGAAGAAAATACAGGGAAGAATAAGCCATACTATCTTACAAAATCGGGTAAAAAATTCGGCATCAACAGCATCTATTATTTTGATAATGGTCCGGATTGTGAAAGGGAAGGTTATATAAGGTTTAGAGATAATAACACTGATAAAGTCGGCATGTTCAACGGCCAAGGTGAAATTGTAATACCGGCAGAATATGATGATTTAACCAATGTCAGAAATGGCTTGGTCGTCGCGTTAAAGGGCGCGAAGAAGAAGTACCCCCGCGACAGCAAACCATCTGATTGCAATCATTTTAGCTGGGTTGGAGGGAAAGAATATCTTATCGATACTGCCAATTACATCATCATTGAGAACTTTAAGTATGAATCCAGTCTCGACTTCTTTTCCTTAAAAATCGAACAGGAGCCGGTAAAAGACGCTAACCGGCAAAGCTTCCTTGGTGTCGACGGCAGATATTATTCATTTATTGATTATAAAAAGGAATTTCAAAACTGGCTTGATTCATTTCTGGTTGATCCTCCATCCCCGGAAAAACTCATTGAAAATTCGTACCATAAAATTTTTTTCTGGAAAGAATCTGACGGTTGGATAACGGAAACAAAGATTGAATTTATTAATAAAAATTATGAGTATATAGAAAGTAAATTTAAAAACCTTCATGAGGCGACCTCAGACTACTCTATTTTCATGGACGGACTCAACCCATTCATTTATACAACATCGGAATTTGATGCTTATTACAATAATTGTAAAGAACCAAAGGACTGGCAATATCCGGTTATGAATGTCACTATCAATAACAAAACCGAAAAAGTTCCATATCAGGATCAGTTTGAATTTCTGAGAACAGAAAATGGCTACAAATTGATCAGCGCAACACTGAAACATGAATAATTATAAGACCGGGCTTGCCAAAAAAAACACATGTTACAGATGAAAACAAGCAACAAAACAGCACTTCTGTTTATGCTTTACCTTGCACAGGGCCTTCCTTTCGGTTTTCAAGCGACGGCTCTGCCGGTACTTCTGCGGGAGAGAGGAATCTCGCTCGCGGCCATCGGCTTTGCCGGGGCATTGGCATTACCCTGGTTTCTTAAACCTCTCTGGGCGCCTTTGATTGACCGGTACTGGTCTGCACGAATCGGTAGACGCCGTTCCTGGATTATCCCCCTGCAGGCGTTAATGGTTTTAACAATACTTGCGGCTGTTCCGGTTGCCGCGCACGGAGCCGTGATTCCTCTTCTTGTATGTATATTTCTCATGAATCTATTCGCCGCCACCCAGGATATCGCTGTGGACGGGCTGGCTGTGGATATCCTGGGGAATGATGAACTCGGTCCCGGAAATGCCGCTCAGGTTGCCGGTTATAAGACAGGAATGGTTTTTGGAGGCGGCATACTGGTATGCCTAAGTGCAAGAACGGGCTGGGAAGGATTGTTTTTGATGATGGCGATTTTGGCTGCTCTGCCGCTTGTCGTTATTTTACGTCATAAGGAAACGGATGATCAAACGGACATTACCGACAAAGTGCCGCCCAAACCAGCTGATTTCATCAAAATTATGCTGACGGCCCTGCGGTCTCCCGGTGCGATTTACTTTCTTCTTTTCATTGCCACGTACAAGATGGGCGAGTCGATGATCGACGTGATGTTTAAGCCTTTTTTGGTGGATAATGGTTTTACGGCACATCAAATAGGATTGTGGGTCGGGACCTGGGGTATGGCTGCTTCCCTCATCGGGTCGGTAGTGGGCGGATGGCTTGCCGTTCGGTTCTCTATAATTAATGCTCTCTTTATCGCTGCATTTTTTCGACTGTTCCCTCTTGTTGCCGAGCTTTGGCTTTCCACCATCGTGCCCACTGCCTCCCAGGTGGTCGGCGTGACCGTCGCGGAGCATTTCTTCGGCGGCATCCTGACCACTGCACTTTTCGCATACATGATGTCGCGCGTGGATAAGCGCATCGGCGCCACTCATTATACCGTCCTTGCAGCCATTGAGGTTATGGGTAAATCGCCGGGCAGTTTTTTTTCGGGATTTATTGCGGAAAGAATTGGTTATACAGGTCTTTTTTCAATTGGCGTAGCGATTTCGGTGCTTATACTACTACTTTATTTCCCTCTGCGAAGAGGCGAGGAACAGCCATTGACCGGTTGATATTTTTTTAGAATACAATAATTTAACATTTAATTTTTACAAAATAAAGCTTACCTTAATATCAGTTGTAAAAAAACGGCAATTCGATAGCCAAAATTTACTTGACATATAAGATAAAATTGCTTATTTTTTAAACATATTTAAAAGGTGTTTTTTATGAGTATCTTGACAATACCCGGTGTCAGGAAAAAAATTTAACTTAAATGAAGGAGATGGTTATGAAAAAAATTTTATTGGTTATTGTAAGTTTGTTTACGTTGGTGATGTTTACCGGAGTTGCCCTTTGCGCAGATCAAACGGCTCCGGTAGAGAAGAAGAAAGCAGCCGCAGTTAAAAAAGTTCATTTGAAAAAAGTAGAATATACAAATGGACCACATGTGACGGTTCAGGGAGGATTAACCTTCCTAACAGACAGCGATGTTAGTGACAGGCGCCGTGACGTGGTAGAAACCGATTTAGGTTATGCTGCTAGCGTAGCAGCGGGGTATAGATTTGATAATATCAGGGTGGAAGGTGAACTGGGATACCAGAAGAATGAAGTCGATGGTCGTTCAAAACGCGACAATGCAACGGGCGATATCAAAGCTTATTCATTTTTGGTAAACGGTTATTATGATTTTATCAGAGGCAAAAAAATTGTTCCGTTTGTTACCGCTGGTATCGGTGTCGCAAAGGTTGATGCAGATGTCAATGGTTTTGCGCACGTGGATGACATAGGACTCGCTTATCAGGTTGGAGCCGGTTGCTATTATACCATCACTGATAACTGGCATATTGAACTGAAATACCGGTTAATGAGTGTTGTGGAAGTTGACGGATTTGGATTTGAAAACCTGAATCCTGAATTTATGACTCATAACGTATTATTAGGACTGAGATACAGATTCTAATTGAACCCGTATAACTGTTAAAAGAGCCGGAGGAAGTCTGTTTCCCCCGGCTCTTTTTATCTAGCTGACAAACCGCCCTTCTCGAAGCTGATTTTAAGAAATCTTCAAAATCCTTTTTTAACATTCAAAAAGACTGAACTTTAATTTGACTTATGCTATGATCCAGACACTTGGTAAATCCAGCTTTGTTCAATATGGGAGTTGTGATGTTTAAAAAATATCGATATTTACTGGCGGCATATATTCAAAATTTTCTTTATTATTTTATACGTGCCTACAGTTCGACATTTCGTCTTCGTGTGGAAAACGAAAAACCGTGGATGACATATATGCAAAATGGAGGCCGGATTTTACTGTGCTGTTGGCACCAGCAATTTTTTTCGGCCATTCGTTACTTCAAAAATTATGCTGTCTATAATCCGGCCCTGATGATCAGCAAGAGCAAAGACGGCGAAATCATCGCCAAGATTGCCGAGAAAACCGGCTGGCATACCATTCGGGGATCATCATCACGGGACGGAGGAAGTGCGCTCAGAGGCATGATCGCTCATCTGGAAAAATCCGGTTTTGCCGGTCACGTCGTCGACGGACCGAGAGGTCCGGCCGGAGTTGTTAAAGCCGGTGTTGTTAAGTTGGCTCAAGCCACAGGAGCCTATGTCGTTCCCTTTTATATTTCCGCAGATCGGGCTTGGTATTTCAACAGCTGGGACCGATTCATGCTGCCGAAACCATTTAGCCGTGTGACTCTGCGTTATGGCGAAATGCTGGATATGACGTCTGGAGAAAGAGAAGAGGATTTCGAACGCCAGAGAATCCGGCTTCAGGAAATTATGTTATCAGGTCTGCATCGTTAGATTTTTATGTTAACAAATAAATTACTTTAATTTTTTTTAAAAAAACATTTCCTCCGGAAATCATAAATAAATGGCTGAACTCTGGCTTAACCTGTGATAAAAAACTCACCATGCTAAATAAGATAAAAGTCAATTCCTTAAATCAGAAGTTGATCATTTACATTGTTTTAACGGTCATAACTTTGGCCGTTTTCGGGCAAGTTCATCAATTTGACTTCATCAATATCGATGATGATATTTACGTCACAGATAACAGTTATGTACAGTCCGGGGTTACATGGAATGGCTTGCGCTGGGCATTTAGTACCACGCATGCTCAATTCTGGCACCCCTTGACATGGTTATCTCTGATGTTTGATAATCAACTTTATGGTCTGAATGCCGGTGGTTATCATGTAACCAATGTTATTTTACATATCCTGAGTGTCTTGTTGCTTTTCTGGCTCTTCAACCGCATGACCGGCTCTGTCTGGAAGAGCGCTTTTGTCGCTGCTTATTTCTCCATTCATCCTTTACGGGTGGAATCCGTCGCTTGGATCGCTGAACGCAAAGATGTTCTGAGCGCTTTTTTCTGGATGTTGACGTTATGTTTTTACGTTTATTACACGGAAAAACCGGTTATCAGAAGATATTTTCCTGTTTTTCTTTGCTTTCTGTGCGCGCTGATGAGTAAACCGATCGTTGTCACATTGCCGATAATTATGATTTTACTGGATTACTGGCCGCTGAAACGTTTTGATTCTCGGAAAAGGAATGTTATTTTATGGCAGTTGAAAGAAAAGACTCTTTTTATTATTCTTTCAATAATTTTTTCAATCATTACACTTTATGCACAGTACAATCCTTCCGTGAAGCATTTTCCCTTGAATTACCGGCTTGCTGGCGCTCCTGTCGCCTTGGTAACCTACCTTGAAAAAATATTCTGGCCGTATGATCTGGCTATTCTGTACCCTCTGGCCGAGCAACTTCCAACAGGGCAGGTCTTGGTTTCCGTTTTATTGATTTTCTTTGTCAGCGCTGTTGCGATTATAATGATGAAACGATTGCCGTATATTTTTGTCGGATGGCTGTGGTATGTTATAGGGCTCCTGCCTGTTATCGGTATTACCCAGACAGGCCCCCATTCGCTGCATGATCTTTATACCTATCTGCCCTCTATCGGAATCGCCGTTATGCTTGCCTGGAGCATTCCTCTTATCTTACATAGAGAAGCGGTGCGTAAAAAAATTTTATTTTTCGCAGGAATAACCGTCTTAGTGACACTGTCCTTTTTAACGTGGAAGCAATGCGGTTACTGGCAAAACAGTATAACTCTTCTTCAACATGATTTAAAGGTAACAAAAGGCGGTATTGCTCTGGCGCATAATAATATTGCCGTGGCGTTGGCTGATAAAGGTAATATTGAACAAGCTATGTCTCATTACAACGAAGCGATTCGACTTAAACCAAAATATGCCGACCCATATAACAACAAAGGAACAGTTTATGGTGCGCAAGGAAAGTATCAACTGGCTATAGATAATTTCAACAGGGCTATTGCTCTGAAACCTGATTTCGCGAAAGCACATTACAACAGAGGAACTGCATACGCTTATATGGGTCGGTTTCAAACGGCCATGGAAAATTATAACGAAGCCATTCGACTAAAACCGGATTATTCCGATGCCTACATCAACAGAGCCTTTGTTCATCTCAAACAAGGGAATACAACGTTGGGTTGCTATGATGCTCAAAGAGCTTGCTCCTTGGGAGATTGTTCAACATTATCAGTAGCTAAAAGCGGGGGATATTGCCCCTGATTTTTCATATTAAGCAGTGCCACCTTAATATTATTGTAAATATTTAATATCATTATATTATTAATTAAGATAGTCAATACGGCGTTAATATAAATATTTTTTTTGATATACTCATGAAAATTTTAGAGTCATTGTTTCCGGGTGAAATTTTTTAGTTAATCATTAAAAAGAAAGGAGGATGTTATGAGGAAAGTAGTCATGTTAGCGGTGGCCGTAATTTTGTTAGCCTGCGTCACAATCGCGCAGGCTGAAGTTAAGGCCGGATCGTTTTCAGTCACGCCCTTTATTGGTGGTTATATTTTCGAAGGCAATGAATTTGACAAGGATGTCAGCAATGAAGACACGTATGCCGCCGGTTTGCGTGCCGGTTATAACTTCACCGAAAATATCGGCATGGAAGGTTTTTTTAACTACGTTCCATGGAACAACAAAGATTGGAATGATGATAATGAGGTTGAACTGTTTGGTTACGGTCTTGAGTGTCTTTATCATTTCATGCCGGACAGCCGTTTTGTGCCTTTTCTGGCGTTCGGTGTTGGAGGCATTCACTATGACGCGCTTCCCGAAGACTCGGCAAACCATGATAAACTCGCTCTTGATTACGGCGCGGGCGTTAAGCTTTTCGTAACGGATAATGTTGCTTTGAGGGCCGATGTGCGTCATGTTATTCCGTTCAGTGATCGTTATAATAATCTTCTTTATACCTTGGGCATTACCTTCGCTTTTGGCGGAGCAGAAAAGGAAAAAATTGTGGAAGTCAAGGTTGATGAACCGCCTCCACCGCCTCCGCCTGAACCTGCTCCCAAACCGGTCATTATTGAAAAAGGCAGACAGACCCTTGATGTCAAATTTGATTTTGATAAAGCAACCATCAAGGAAGATTACAGTAAAGACATTGATGACCTGGCAAGTGTAATGCAGGATTATCCGGAAGTGAATGTTGTAATCGAGGGGCATACGGATAATGTAGGCAATGATGAATACAATAAAAAACTTTCCCAGGCACGAGCCGAAGCCGTCAAGAAATATATGGTGGAAAAAGCAGGCATTGATGCCAACCGTATAGATGCGCAAGGATTCGGCGAAGAAAGACCCATTGATTCCAATGAAACACAGGAAGGCCGGGCGAAGAACCGTCGTGTGGAAGCGGCTGTTGATTACATCATTAAGAGGTAAGTCTTCTTTTTCTGAAGAGCTAAGGTAAAAAAGAACCCCGCAGGTCATATCTACGGGGTTCTTTTAATCAAATTATTGAGACATTTCACCGAATGATTCCGAAAGAATCTTTATAGTTGTTCATTCTTTTTGGCATACATTTTATCCCACAGGAATTTAAATCCGGGTGTCAATTTTTCCGTGAGATTCATCGGCAATATCTGTTTCATCGGATATCCAATATTCATGATGCCGCCCGTTTTAAAAAGGTTTTCCATGACATAGAAAATCATATTTGCGGGCATCCCTACGGCAATTTCATCCTCTGACACAGCTCCGAAAGACCGGTCTCCGGCGCCGGGTATCACGACCTCCGGTTTCTGAGTGAGAAAAGGCAAAAGACCACCCTTGACGCAGGATTCTTCGAAGCCTTCGAATTTAGACATCGGCACATGTTTATGTTCATAACTCAGCGCTTGGATAACATGGGTTATTTGAATGCCATTGCCGTAAATTAAAATTGAATCGGGTGTCAGTGATGTTTTCATTAAGGGTGAACAGACAAAACCGCAATACTGGACAGGCTTGGGAAAGTAATCATTTCCAAGAAGACCCGTCAACGCATCGAATCTTCTTTTCTCCGCCTTAATATTTTTATGCCAGCCCTGTTTCACCTGGCTTTCGATAAGGTCGTCAAGGTCAACCGGCCACCATTTGTGAATGGCCGTTGCCGGCGTGCAGAAATTATCTTCCGCTGTCATGGCTACGGTCATTCCCCAATGTCTTGCCTGACTGAATGCCTGACACAGGGCCAATTTCTGCCCCAAAGCAGAGGGTGTCACCGCGTCTTTGGGTATTTCATCCCTGGTTTTAATATATTTTATGGCGACTGGATACGTGGCCAAGTGAAGCTGCTGATACAATTTTTCACCGTAGGCTTTGTATTCTTCGATGGTATTCATTTTACAAAGTCCCCTTTAATTAATATTTACCCAATTTCCAGGAAGCAAATTTCACAATGATGTCACCAGGTCTGCGAGTGAATGCACCGTTGCTGATGCGATGCCAGAAAAGTAAGGACTTGGCCATCAGGCCGGGCACGACCAGAAATTTCTTTCTTGTGATGCCGCGGACAATCGCTTGGGCTGCCTGTTCCGGCGTCAATAAACCGGCAAGATTTTTCACCACCCGCGCCTCGGGAGGAAGGGTTTTTGCTTCTTCTTCAACAAAAGGTGTTTTGACTTCCGGAGGACAGACCAGAGTCACGTTTATTTTAAAACGTTTCAATTCGCTGCGCAGACATTCCGAAAATCCCACAATGGCGTATTTGCTTGTGCAATATAGAGAATAACCATACATGCCGATGTGCCCCGCCACGGAGGAAAGATTGACGATATGTCCACCGCCTTTTTGTTTCATAAGGGGCAAAATGGCGCTGATGGTGTTTCTGGTGCCGTACACATTTATTTTCATTAATCGGTCGAATTGTTCGTAGGAAATATTCTCAAAATAATTACCACAACCCACACCGGCGCTGTTTATCAACAGATCGGGAATACCGAATTTTTCGACGGCGACTTTAATTTTCTCTCGGACATCATTATTATCTGCGACATCCATTGACACGGCATTGACTTTTTGAGAAGTGCTATCCATTTTTGTTTTAATGGTCTTGCATGCATCATCGAGCATCTTCTGTCCTCTGGCAAACAGAACAAGACTGCATCCCTGTGCCGCCAGTAAATTTGCCGTTGCCAGTCCAATGCCGCTTGACCCTCCGGTGATAAATGCCAGTTTGTTGGAAAAATATGCCATAATATCTTACCTCCTAATGAGCCCCAAGCTTCAGAAACATAGTGAGCTGAAACTTGTCCGTCGAATTATCCCCGAAGCGCAGCGGAGCGGGATCAGGGGTTTAAAATTCAGAAACGTACTATCTGAATTCCTTATCAATGTATTCCTTGATATGTTTCAATCCTTCAGAGTAAGAAACTTGCGGCGTATAGCCCAGTTCATTCTTTGCTCTGTCAATGGGAATTCTATTGTCCGAACCCACCAGATTCAAGGCCTCGCGCGTAATGAGAGGACGTTTTTTAATGCCGAGCAATGTATAAATTCCTTCCAGTAAATAGGCTCCAAGGACTGCCAGCGGCCGGGGAAGGGATTTTGGATTGCCCACGCCGATGATATTGGCGATGTCCGTAAAATAACGCTTCCACGTTACGTCCAGCCCGTCGCAGGCGTTGTAAACGTTGCCCAGTGCCTTTTCGAGAGTTCCCGTAAGGATGAGGATATCTGCCACATTATCGACATAGGCCAGTCCCGCGTTCATCTGTCCACCGGAGATCAGACCGGGTGATCCGCTACGAAGGACATTCACCACGTCGTGAAGCCAGGGGCCGGAGCGCGGCCCGTAGACATTGGCTGGACGAACCACGGCAAGTTTCATGCCCTTGTTTTTGTAATAGTCCCAGGCAAGCTTTTCCTGAGCCTGCTTGGTTCTGCTGTAAGGGCCGAGTGTTTTACCGTAGGGAGTTGCTTCGGGGCAGGGCTGCTTATAAATGTTGTCGCCATAAACGGCTATGCTTGAGGCGAGAACGATCCGGGCGTTTTGTCTCACCGCCTGATCAAAAATCAAACGGCTGCCTTCGACGGTAAATTCCCAGTATTTTTTTTCATCTCCCCAATCGGTCACGATAGCCACCAGATGAATAATGGTTTTTGCTCCGTCGGCGGCCTTTTCCACGGCCCGGGGATCGGATATGCTGCCCCGGACAATTTCAATTTTTTCCGCCCACGCGACCGGAACGGCTTCACCGGGCAGCACCAGTATTTTGACGGCGGTTTCATTTTGTAACAGTTTATGAACAACCCTGCTGCCGATGAATCCCGTGGCGCCGGTGACCAGAACCGGTTGCGCTATTTTCTCTTCCGAAGTCATTGTTTCATTCCCTCCTGTTTATAATACGCGGTATTAACGTTTGGCTTCCGTTATGCCCGCATTCCCGAAGATGGTTTTGCATCTTTCCATGACGGAGGTCTCGCGAAAAGACGTCATGACCTTGCTGTGTTTATAAGGATCATTCACGCCGACTTTGTCGCTTTTTTCGTGCCATAACGGATTATAAGCGAGAAGAGCGGCTTCGATGATGTTCAGACTTTTCAGAAACGACGCAATGTCCCGAATGTTGTTTTCGGTGTCTGTCATATCGGGAATCAGCGGGGTGCGCGGCAGGAACATTTTCCCGTCGTTCGCTGCCTGCCGGAAAAGGTATCTGAAATTATCCAAAATTTTTTCGTTGGACACGCCGCAGTATTTTTTATGCACCTCACGGTCGATGATTTTTATATCAAAATAAATAGCGTCCAGATACGGATAAAGCCTGTCCATAAATTTATGAATGTCGAAGAAACCGCAGGTTTCTAAAAGGGTATGAATGTTGTTTTGTTTGAGCAATTTCAAAAGGCCGGAGGTAAAGTCCATAAAAAGCGTCGGCTCGCCTCCGGAAAGGGTCACCCCGCCTCCCGATGTATCGAAGAAGGGTTTGTCCGGCAGGATTATTTTCATAATATCGTTGATGGACATTGCTTTCCCGACGCTGTCCAGCGCACCCGACGGGCAGACATCAAGGCACAGAAAACACAAATCGCATTTGCTGCGGTCGATGTAAAAAGGATTATCACGGGCCAGCGCGTTTTTCGGACAAACCTCGCGGCAGGCTCCGCAGCCGATGCAGGTTTTCGCGTCAAAGGATATTTCCACGGCGGCTTTTTTACTTTCCGGGTTGTGACACCACACGCAGGAAAGAGGGCAGCCTTTGTAAAACACGACGGAACGGATACCCGGTCCGTCATCCAGGCTGTTGCCTTTGATTTCCAGTATTAAAGGGGTTTTTATTTCGTCTTTTGCCATAAGTAATAACAATTCTAAATCAAAGCGCTATTTTTGTTGGTGTTGTTGTCGGCTTGATTAAAATTATATGCCGAACTCGGCCCTTTCAATAAGTTCGATCTGCATTTCTCTGTTCAACGTTACAAAATAGGCGTTGTAGCCGGAGATGCGGACAAGCAGATTCTGATAGTTTTCCGGATGTTCCATGGCGTCGCGAAGCGTTTTTGACGACACGACGTTCAACTGCATCTGCATGCCGCCCAGATCGCTGTAGGTTTTGACGTAGGAATAAATATTATCCACGATTTTCTGATGCGACTCCTGTGCACCGGGGACGACTTTGACATTGAAAGCGATATTGTTGTTCATGTTTTCCGCTTTGAGTTTGGCCACATCCCGGATGTTGTCCAGAATATTCTTCGACGCATGAGGTTCCGGGGTGAGACCCGGTGTGAAAGCTTTGCCGGCCAGCCGTCCTGACGGAAGCGCGCCGGTCAGCGTACCGAAAGCAACGTGATTGGACATAGACCAGAAACCGGCTGTGTATTTGCCGTCGCGGTAATTTGTGTGTTCTCCGAAAATATCGTGAGCCAGTTTGATGACGCGATTGGCTGTTGCCAGCGCCTCTTCATTGCCTGATCCGAAAAGAGCAATCTTGTTTTTAATCTGAGCCAGCAGAGCGGAGTCGTTTCTGAAATTTGTATTGACCGCATCCAGCAGCCGGTCAAACGTTATCTTCTTCTCTTCAAAAACCAGCTTTTTGATCACCATCAGCGAGTCGGTAATGTCGGCCAGGCCGATGCAGGCCGTTCCGGATGAATTGTAACGGGCGCCGCCCTTGGTTACGTCTTTTCCTTTTTTCAACGGGCCTTCGATCAGCGCTGAGATAAAAGGAGTCGGGCGGATGTGTTGGTGAGCTTCGCCCAGCAGATTGTTGTATTCACAGGTTTGATCGGCCAGAAAACGGAGCTGCGCTGTAAACGCGTTGAAGAAGGATTCAAAATCGGGGAATGCGCCGGCGCGGATGTCGCCTGTTTTCGGTCCCAGATCCCATCGCATCAAAGGATGCCGGCCGTTGTTGAGGGCCATTTCCAACGCGGCCACCATATTAAACATCATGCAGTTGGTATGGCCCATGTGGCGGCCGGATAGCGTCGGTTCCACGCAGCCGGTTGCCGACCAGTCGCGTAAATGTTCCGGCGGATAATGGAATTCTGCAAGCGAAGCCATCACGGCCTCATCATTATGAATGGAGGGGGTTGCCGTTGTATTGATATTGACTTCGCAAAGTCTCTTCAAATAGGTTGCGCTGTTTTTGCTCTTGTTGTAGCGGGCATTGACGTTGGGATCGCGAATGGAGAGCATTTCCGTCGCTTTCAGAAAAATGTAGGTCATATCATTGACGGCGTCTTCGCCGTCGGGTGTTACGCCGCCCAGCGTAATGGCCTGATCGGATGAGCTGCCCCCGAACAAATAATTGCCGATGTCCGGAATCAGGGGCAGGTGGTCTGTGCAACGCATATAAAAACAGCCGATCAGCTCAATAGCGTGCTTGATGTAATCCTGTTTTTCTTTTTCGTCCTTCATTCTTTCCATATCGGCGATAAAATACGGTTGCAGCCATTGATCCAGTCTGCCCAATGAAAATCCGGCGTTGGTGTTTTCCATATGCACCCCCACCCAGACGATCCACATGGCATTGACGGCTTCATCCAGCGTTGTGCAGGGATGGGCCGGAACGCGCTTGCAGATTTCAGCCAGATGAAGCAATTCGTTTTTGCGGAGGAGTTCTTTTTCCTGAGACGCAAGCCGCCACGCCTCCTGCGCCAGATTTTTCGCGTAGGCGTTGATGCCTTCCAGACTGATCTTCATGGCCTGCAACGTATCGCGTTTTTGTTGTTCGTTTTGTGGTGTGGCGCTCAATTCCCGGTCGATGGTCGCGATAATGCCGTTGGTGCCCAGCCGTAATATTTCGG
>DJVN01000199.1 GCA_002441205.1 Syntrophaceae bacterium UBA6255
TATTTATGAAACACTACACTAGTATGCTAGGAATAATGCCTGATGCATTAAGCATCTCTAGTGCCCAAGATGTGCAAGTTTTTCCGGTAAATAAATTGTAATCAGGTGGATTAAGTATTGATTCATTTATTTTATTTTGCAGGCTTAAATATTGTTCGTTGGTTATATCCAATTTACCGCTACTTGTATCAAATTCATGTCTTTCATTTATATATATTTTACCGTTATCAATAGGTCGTCCTTCATGAACAGGCCCCAATCCATATTCCGTCGCATTACCATCATTATCATAAAGTTTTATAAATGTATGAGGGACCCCATCGCTACCAAAAATATCAGCAAATATTTCAACTTGTGGCATAGTTATTCCTCCTGCAGAATTAATTTAACCGTTGGCTTCTGGTTGTAATCTTCCATTTTCATTTTTGGATGTATGTATAATTCATATTTCATATTTCGATTACTTGTTCTTTTTTCAATACATAAATTGACAATCCGTTTAATTATGTTTACATTTCGAACTCCATAAACTGAAATACATGCGCCTTTCGATGATCTACATAAGACGTAATTCTTTGTTCTACAATCGTTTGCATCCTTGCATAATTTTTCTGATATAAGTATCGTATCCACTGCATCCATTAATTCATGTGCCTGAGTTGTGCATCTATATGAACCACAACCTATCAAAACAAGTATGGTGATTGAAATAATTAATAATATTATTAAAATATTTATGACGTTTCTACAAATTATTCCTCTACAATACAAGGGCAAAGAGGGACATAAATCTTTATTTTTGACATTTCCATTCTTATTTATTTCTTTCATATAGCCTCCTTTTTAAATTTATATTTTGTTTATGTTCATACATTCAAACAGTTATCATGTTCTGCTCTGGTGGTGGATTGGCTGTATTGTGTCAATAAATCAGCAAGAGCTGGCGAAAGGCTTGCCGCCTCTTGCATGGTTCTGACCAGACCCGATCCCTGCATATCGGGCAGAGCTTCCACTTCCGGCANNCATTGCTTTTGCCGGTGTTGAGGCCAGTGATTCCCAGTTCTTCCAAGGTGAAGAGTTCTTCGCTTTGCGAAATCCCGTCGGAATTTATATCTCTCCATATCTTAAGATTATTCCAGTTGGCATCCAGGTTATTGACGACGCCGTCGTAGTTGGTGTCTTCCTGCTTTAAGGCTGCAATGCCGTTCGCGGTTGTGCCGCCGTTATTTAAAGGCGTGAAGTCGCTGAACAGTTCGGTGCCATTGTCAATCGTACAGTTGCCATTGCGATCCATGGCCAGCATCCCGTCATGAGGGGAAATCCAGGCGGTATTGACCTTGCCGCCGTTGCCGTCATAATCGAAATAAACAGGTAATGTAGTGGAAGAAGATGTAAGGGTATCAGGATTGACCAATGCCCGTGTCTCTATCCCGTCGCCGTCCAGATCAAGAGTCAGCGGATCGCAGCGCCGGACGTAAATAGAGGCGGAGTTGAAGAAGGTGGAAACAACGACACTAATACCGAACCCAGGTACTAATCTGATTTTCAAAAGCTCGTTTAATAGATTCTTAACTTCGCTACTTAACGTCCCAGGTAACAGTTCTGCTGCGCGAACCATTGCTATCGATGTAAATAATGCGCCTGCTGCATTTTCATATTTAAGAGCTTCCTTAATATTTCCATTCTTTGCTACATCTGGATCGCTATAGGGATCATCTAAAGCCAAATCAGTCAACAACGTTACGTCAATTTTCATTTTTTCATAATTGGCCTGTTCCTCCGTTATTTCACCAAGTTCCAGTCTCTTCTCCACCTTGCTATATCCTTTGTCATGTTCCTCATAGAACCCATCCTGACGATCTTTTGGTGGGCCATTATGCTGAACCCATGTATATTTGCCCCATGTTGGATTATATCCTTCTTGGCCAGGTTGAAGCTCAACATAATCCCCGCCATAATTCGGCCCACCAAAGTTTCCATACCGTGATACTGAGTTTAACAGCGTATCTATATTCATAATATTTCTCCCTTTCTTTCTTAGCCACGTTATAAATACTTAAGAAATTAAATGTTCTAAAACTATTTAAGCTCATCTTGTGGAATTAGAACTTCTTTAAGTCCTGTACCGTCAATATTCATTAACCAGTATTTTGCTTCTTTATCTTTATAGCCTGCAAAATTTACGATGCTGTTGTCGGTTGATAACGTCCCGCTTACTATATATAAATTAAGGTTTGTCAGTTGTGTGATTTTGCCATTTTTATACAAAAATAGTTCTTGTGTAGTTTTACTGCCGTTCTTGCCACGTATTTCCGATAAGAATAGTCTTGAATCATCAACACCTTTGTAACAGCTTATGGAATTATCACCATATGTGAATGCAGGTTTTAGTTCATTATTGCTGCCATCCATGATAAAAATAAAGTTTTTCCCGTATATTTTTTCATATTCTTCATAATCTTTCGGTCCCGGCCCTTTTGAGTTAACCGGGCATTCGGCGGAAAAAGTAAATCTCTTTCCATCTGACATATATTTTGGATTATAAGCTTTATAAAAATTGTAGTTGGTCAAACGTTTTTCAACACCGGTTACCAAATTAAATTCATACATATCCCATGCCGTATCCATTTCACCTTTCAGAGGAAATGCTCTTTCTCGCCGGAGATGAGAACGCTTATAAATAATTCTTTTGGCGTCCGGCGAAAAATCAGGAACTCCTTTTACATTTTTATCCGTTGTGATTTGCCGCAGATTACTGCCATTTACATCCACTATAAAAAGGTTGAAGGGATCGGTGCTGTTCTTGCGGCCAAGAAATGAAAGTTTTTTCCCATCCGGTGAAAAAAAGGCTGCGCCCAATGCCTGCACATCTTTTGTGATCTGACGGCGATTAGTGCCGTCGGCATTCATGATATAAACATCCAAAGGTTCATTGATCTGCCTTGAACCGAGATAACTTATTTTTGTTCCATCCGGTGAATACATTGCCCCTTCATTGACTTTATTAACCTCATCATTGTATGCTCTAATTTTGCCGGTTGATACGTCATAAGTTGCCGTTTTCGGTCCTACAGGCGTATAATAATCAAACATTAATGTTTTATTGTCCGGCGATATTTGACAACAGACCACCCGCTTTTTTAAGGCAGCAGGGTTTGAAGACTCGGAAGATTTGCAGCTAATAAACAATGCACTTAATATCATTAAAAACGACAGTATAATAATATGATAATTTTGTATGATTCTATCTTTAAATTTTTTCAACTCATTTGCTTTTTTCATGCTGCTACCCTCCTCTTATTTTCTTTCTCTGAAGACCTTCGCAGATTGGAGTTTAGATTTGCCCCTTTCGCGAACCAGTTAATGTTTGTACTTCTTTAAAACTTAATTTGTGAAAACTTATGAAACTTTTTTGATGCTTTTGATGCTTTTGATGCTGTTGATGCTGTTGATGCTGTTGATGCTGTTTTAAAATTTGTCCATGCCGACTACGTCGGCGGGATAATTCAACTTACAAATATTTCTGCACTACGTTTGTAATATTTGAGTTTCATTAATTCTATAAGACTGGCTTTTTGTAAATAAACATCATCTCCTTGTCAATAAATATTTACAAAACAGTTTTCACTTTGGGTTATATCTCTAATCCATATTGAAAATTTAGTAATCCCTCGAACGAGGGATTTTTAGAAATATTTCTTCGAAAGAAAGGAATCAGTACTGATAATAATCACGGGTATGAACCCCAGGGCAAGCCCTGGACCCTAATTCCGCAGTAAGCTGCGGGGTATCATACCCTCCGCTGTGCGGGATTGTTCCCAATCCCGATATATCGAGATTGGATAGTTCGTCCAACAAATTTCAGCGCACTGCGTTTCTGAAATTTGGGACTCACTACGACTTACAAATTTCAATGCACCTATAGTGACCTTTAGGTTATTCGTTTTTGAAATTTGAGTCTCACAATAAAATAGAAAGAGAAAACATTGATTCCGTCAAAGGTCGACAGGAGATTTATGCGAGGATAAATGACGGTAAGTACTATAGTTTTAAATTTCTATCCCTTTTTTAATTATTTCATTGACGATAAAATCGTTATCATTAGATAAAAAATCTTCCCAGGGCAAAGCCATAGGCTGTATATCGCGCTTAAATCTACCGCCGGATGCAATTAATTTTGCCATGATTTCCAGTCTGTTGTCTTCCGTAATCTGTCTGGAAAAAATTGCGATGTCAATATCGTTGCGCTTTTTCACATTACCATTCGCATATGAGCCAAATAAGATAGCTTTATCAACGTGACATATTTTCTCAACATCATGCAAATAATCGTTAAGCGTTTTTATAATTTTAGAAGGGATTTTAGCCATTGGAAAAGATCCTCTGTTTGTTTTAATAATGCATGACTTTTTTCACTATCCACCAATGCTGAAAGCTTTTTCTTATATGACGGATAACGTCCTTCAATATAATACGTTGTTAAGGTCGACGTCGTTTCACTCTGCGCGGGCAATAATTCCAGTTCCAATAAACTTGCCAGATAAATAATGTTATGTGTCATCGGCGCTTCTTGATTAAATTTCTGAATGTGAATTGCCTTCAAAATCTTTTCTGTCGCTTGCTGACACATAAATACGGAATAAAGATAGCGACCATTTTCATGCATGGTTCGTGCGGTATCCATATCATATTGAGCTATATCAAGCCAATATTCTATCTTTCTGGATTTGTCCAAATCTAACCCCTGAATTTCTTGTATAATCTTAAATAAAGTGTATTTTAAAGCAGTTTATTTGTCAAATATAATTGAGGATTTCAATGTTTATGAAAAAGCTTTCATGTTGAATTAAATCACGGGTATGAACCCCAGGGCAATCCCGATTGCTATCGGGACTGGGCTATAATTCCGCAGCAAGGAGCGCCGGTTTAACAGTCGGGATAGTTCGTCCAACAAATTTCAGAGCGTTTCACTTCTGAAACTTAAGATTCACTAAGTCTCACCACCACTTTGCGTTTCGAGTCCCGTGGCTCTTTGAGCCTAGATTGAATTTTAATAGATAATTTTAATACCCCTGTCAAGGGGCATTTCTGAATAGCTCTTCATAAATAACGCAACAGAAGCGTTTTGACTTTTTTACATGATTGTATAAAAAAGTCTTGACTTTTTTATACATAGCTATAAATTAGTCACATGAAACGCGCTGTGAGTAAATACATTTTCGACCCGGAAATGAACGCGGGAAAGATGATTTTCCTTACCGGCCCCCGCCAGGTCGGCAAAACGACTTTTGCGCGAAACTGGCTTGCCGGACAGGGCGCCGATGATTTATATTTCAACTGGGATGATCCGGCCGTGGCAAGGGAATACAAAAGAAATCCACTTTTCTTCAAAAACATCATTGACGACAGATTTATTAAAAAACCGCTGCCTCTGGTGTTTGATGAAATTCATAAACTGAAGAACTGGCGCAATATTCTCAAGGGTATTTACGATACGAATAAAGAAAAAATGACCCTGCTGGTAACGGGCAGTGCGCGTCTGGGATGGTATCGCAAGTCGGGCGATTCGCTTGTCGGACGTTATTTTTCCTATCAGATGCTGCCCCTCGGACTGCCGGAAGCCATAAATGACTTCTCACATATTCTGATGACCGACGAGCCCCTGCAAAAGATCAACTCCCTGATGGATTATTCAAGAAAAATAAAACCGGAAAACGCAGAGGAAAAACTGGACAAATTGCTTGCTTTCGGCGGGTTTCCCGAACCGTTTTTAAAAAATTCTGCACGCTTTTACAACCGATGGAACGCTGAATATAAAACCCTGCTCACAAAAGAAGATATCCGTGACTTGTCCAGGATAGCGGATATTAAAGGCATCGGACAGCTTATTGAGCTTCTGCCGTCCAAGGTCGGTTCGTTATTGAGCATCAATTCCATTGTGGAAGACGCCAGTGCTCATCACGCAACAATTTCCCGATGGCTGGATATTCTCAAAACAATTTATCTGATTTTTACTCTGCGTCCCTGGCACAAAAACATTACCCGTTTAATCAAGAAGGAACCCAAACTTTACTTTTACGACTGGTCAAATGTGCCTGAACCCGGCCGGCGCTTTGAGAACCTTTTGGCTGTCAGCCTGCTCAAAATGGCGGCACGGTTTTCGGAAACCGGCCTTGGCACATTTGAAATCATGCATGTCAGGAACAAGGAAAAGCAGGAAGTTGACTTTGTTCTGGTGAAAAACGGTAAACCGTTTGCCTTATTTGAGGCTAAAGAATCCGACAGCGAAATCAGCAAAGCCGGTCTTTATTTCGGCAAACAACTGTCAGTGCCCTATTTTCAGATTGTTCGAAACTGCCGGAAGGCCGAAGTATTTCCCGGCAACTGCGCTGTTATTCCCGCAACAAATTTTCTGATGATGACCGGATAGGCGCGTCGCTGTAGTTCATCAATGCCGGGCTTCGATCCCTTTGTAAGTTAATAACCTGATGACCAACATTTTCGTGACATACAAAACTGAGTTTCTTATAGTTTAGTCGTAGTCAAACAATATGTAACCCGACCTGACAGGAATGATGAATCATGACAAAAAAACCGCAAGAATGGTTTAAACAGGCGTCTTATGATTTAAAGACGTCCGAAATCATGTTTGAGAATAAGCGTTTCATATACGCAGTGTTTATGTGTCATCTTGCTGTTGAAAAAGGTCTTAAGGGAATTTATCAACATAGACTGAACGATCTTCCGCCAAAGGCGCACAACTTAATTTATCTGGTGGAAAGAATCGGGTTAAGCCCGTCCGAAAAATTATATAATGCCACTTTGAGCTAAACAGGGTAAGCATTCCGACACGCTATCCCGATGATTTGGCCAAAATGAAAAGTGCGTATACGAAAAAGAACACCTTGGAAATTATCAATAGCAGCAAAGAGGTTTTGAAATGGTTAAGAAATCAACTTTAAAAGCTGTGACATTTATGAAAGACCGTCTCCAACAAACGGGCTTGAATGTCCAGAAAATTATTGTTTTCGGATCTCAGGCGAATGGCAAATATAACACCGACAGTGATATAGATATTGTTGTCATTTCCAATGATTTTGCAAATAAAAATATTTTTAAACGGGCAAGACTGACAAAAGACGCAGAAATCATGACCATCAGAAAATTCATGATTCCGCTCGACATCGTAACGATGACGCCGGAAGAATTAGCAGATGATAAATCTTTGCTCTCTGATTATGCCAGAGGCGGCGAAGTTATTTATGACGCCGGTAATTAGTTATTAATCAACCAACAATAATCCCTCAATCCCCGCTCACTTCACCCAAGAGATATCACGGATATCTTCGATATCCTCCGCCTCTCGCGGGATATTTCGTCCAGCAAATTTTAGTTGCAGATAACCTTTAGGTTATGCGCTTCACTTCTGAAATTTGGGACTCACTAAGTCACGCTAAAATTTTTGTTTGCATCTTGAATTGTAAATTGATATAGGCCTTCACATTGTCGCAGTCGAGACAATGTTTTTCCATTTACAGCTTCAAAAATAAAATTTGAGTTACAGTGTGATAGATTGTCAAAGTTTAGCAGCTTTGTTTCACATATTTATTTTGTTTTACTGATTGTTTTTGCGGCCTTTCCCTGCCGGGCTGAGCTTTTGGATTACCGGGATGTTATCACGGACAGCATCGGCTATTCCGCGACTCTGCGCGTAAAACATGAGGATGTTTACATTTCCAACGCCCAATACAGAAGCAATTTTGCCGGTCTTTTCCCGGAAATCAGACTGGGCAGCCGCGCGGAAAGATATGAAAATATCGATGATCATAATAATACGGATGTCAATATGATAGGCAATGAGGTCATCGGCGGCAGTCAAAGCGCCTGGAAGTCATCGGTGTCCGTAACGGGACAGTATTATGTTTCCAATTGGTACAAGAAAATATTTGAAGCGTGGTACTATGAAAAATTAAGGGATACCAGTCTTCACGAATGTGAAACGGAAATCAAAAAGATGATCCGGGAGGTGACGGATATTTTCCGCTCCCTTGCTGAGGGGGAAATAAAGCTGAAATATGCCAGTGAGATACTCACACGGATCAATGAAATCTCCAGAATGAAAAAAGAGGCGTCCGCTAGTGGTCAATTTTCTTATGAGGAGGTTCTGAAAGCACAAACCGACGTTTTGAACATGGAAAAGGAAATGACCGGCATCAACAAAGATTTTCGTGAAGGTTTCGAGAAGCTTGGCAATTACACCGGCAAATCTTATCCTGTTGATACGGAAATCATTCCGTTGCCGCTCAACAGCAAATTGTCCATACCCGATGAAACAAACGTATTAATCGAGCAGACCCCGGAATATAAGGCCCGGAAAAACGAAACGGAAGCTTTCAAATTCAAGGATAAATCGGTGGGTAATAATTTTCTGCCGGATATTTCCATCTACGGCCGTTATGATTTATACAACAGCAGTCCCCATAACATGGATGATTCCCTCGGCTATATCCGGCCTACGGACTACAGCGTGGGAATTTATATCAGTCTCCCGTTATTCGACGGCGGGGTACGCAGGTGGGAGAGGGAAAAAACTCTTCATGAATTGAAAAAAGCCGAGGAAAATGCCCGCCTTGTTTTTAATGAAAAAAACAAGGAGATTAAAACGCTGCAAATTGGCTATGCCGAACTTTCGAAATCATACACTCATTATCAAAAAATTAATGAACAATATAAAAAAATAATGGAGATCAATAAGAAGTCACAAGATCTCGGAGAAGTAAGCAGTCTCGATATTATGGAGCTGGAGAAAGATACTCTGCTGGCGGAGCGGGATATGAAAATTATCGAGCTGGCGCTGGCTGTTTATGAAAAACAATTGTCACTGGAATTTAATTTTAACGAATTTGCAGGTGAATATGGCGGAAACGGGACTTGTAAGTATTGAGGTTATTTCAAAGATACACTCAGTAAGTATCGACATGCAGGCCGTTAAACGGCGTTATTTCATCGAAGCCGAATTGAGCCGCGAAGAAGTATTGCGCATTTTAAAGGATCACGGCATCCGTTCGCGCCTGAAAAAACTTAAATCACTCGATGAGCTTTTAAAATATCCCTGTCCGCTGATTATTATCTCGCCGAATAATGAATTCCATATTCTTATCGGCAAAAAAGAAAATAAAATTTTTGTCTTCGACTGCAACGAGAAAAAGCCCAAAGAGATGAGCACGGATGAATTTCTTAAATTCTGGGGCGGTGAAGCCATCGCGGTATATCCGCGTTTTACAAAAACAGAATTTTTCCTGAATATGAAATGGCTTTTCAAGGAATTCTATAAACACCGTCCCACTTTTACCGCCGTCATTACAGCTTCATTTTTTATCCAGTTATTCGGCCTGGTCACGCCGTTATTCATTCAGGTCATCATTGATAAGGTTCTCGCCCACCACGCTCTGACAACGCTGCAGGTTGTCTCAGGTGCTTTTTTGGTTGTGCTGGTTTTCGACACCGTGATGAATCTCATGCGCAATTATCTGCTTTATCATACCGCCAACAAAGTCGACGCCGGTCTGGGGGCAAAGGTTTACCGGCACCTGCTTTCGCTGCCTTTCCGCTATTTCGAGACCCGGAAAGTAGGCAATATTATCGCCCGGGTGCGCGAGCTGGAAAACTTAAGACAGTTCATGACGAACATCTCTCTGACCGTTTTGCTGGATACCGTGTTTTCTGTGGTGTTTATCGTCATCATGTGGATTTACAGCGGTTATTTAACGCTCATTGTGATGGGCATTGTCTTTCTTATCGCGTTGATTTCTTTTATAGCCACACCGATGATCAAGCAGCGATTAGATGAAAAATTCCAAAAGGGCGCGCATAATCAATCTTTTCTGGTGGAATCCATTACCGGAATTCAGACCGTAAAATCGCTGGCGATCGAAGGCAAGATGATCAAGGACTGGGAGAAAAGCCTCGGCGAATATATCATGTCCGCGTTCAGACTTTCCAATCTGGGCAATGTGGCGGTAACGTCTTCGCAGACATTACAAAAAGGAATGTCGCTGGCGGTTATTTATTTCGGTGTCAGCCTTGTCTTTGACAAGAGCATGAGCGTGGGGCAACTGATCGCTTTTAACATGTTCGCCTCGCAACTGAGCGGACCGATTTTACGGCTGGTTCGCATGTGGCAGGATTTTCAGCAGGCCAGGCTTTCGCTGGACAGAATCGGCGACATTATCAACACCACGCCGGAAGTCGTGGGTGGAGGGGTCACGGTCAAGGAACTCAAAGGCGATATTGTTGCCAGCGACGTTAAGTTCCGCTATGCGCCGGACGGGCCGCTGGTTCTTGACGGCGTCAGTTTTAATATCAAAGCGGGCATGATGGTGGGCATTGTGGGGCGAAGCGGTTCCGGCAAAAGCACAATTGCCAAATTGATTCAGCGTCTTTATCTACCTAACGAAGGAACCATCATGCTGGACGGTGTGGATATCCGTCACATGGATCCGCTGTTTCTGCGCTATCGTACCGGCATTGTTTTGCAGGAATGTTTTCTCTTCAGCGGCACGATTAAAGAAAATATCGCCATGGCGGCGCCCAACGCCAGCGTGGAGCTAATCATGCAGGTGGCGCGTATAGCGGGCGCGCATGATTTTATTTCCGAAATGCCTATGGGCTACGATACGTATGTCGAGGAAAGGGGTTCTTCTCTGTCCGGCGGACAGAAGCAGCGCATTGCCATCGCGCGGGCGCTGATTATGAATCCCAATATCCTGATTTTTGACGAAGCAACAAGTTCGCTGGATTATGAATCGGAAAAAGTCATCCATCAGAATCTGAACTTAATCAGGAAAGGCAGAACGGTAATCTTCATCGCGCACCGGCTTTCGGTCATGCGAGATTGCGATATGGTAATCGTCATCGACCGGGGCAAAATTGTGGAAACGGGCAATCATGAATCTCTGATGCAAAAAGACGGCCTTTACGCTTACCTCTACAAACAACAGGAGGAGAACAGACTCTAATGAGTAATTCGGATTATCATGATTTTAAGCCCATTCTGGCGGAAATCGAAGAACGTCCGGTAAATCCGCTGGGAACATATTTTTTGTGGACAATCATCTCGCTGATGGTTGTTGTTCTGCTGGCTTTATTTCTGGTCAAAATTGATGTTGTCGTTTCAGCTCGCGGGAAAATCATCCCGGTAGGTGACGTTAAGGTGATTCAGCCCCTGGAAACAGGCGTTATAACCAAAATACATATCAAAGAAGGCGATTACGTAACGAAAGGCGCAATCCTCCTGGAAATAGATCCTTCCGTCGATACGGCTGATCTGGAAGGCAAGGAAAGAAATCTCAATTACTCACGGTTATCCATGGACAGAATTAATGCTGTGCTAAACGAAAAATCTTTTTCACCTGCAGGGAAAGGCCGCGCCTCAGAAATTGTTAAAGCACAGATGACGCACTATCAGGCACAAAAAGATGTTTATGATTCGACCCTGAAAGAAAAAGAGAAAGAATCTCTCGAAAATCAAAGCGCCCTGGAATCTCTCAAAAAGGAAATTGAAACGATAAATCAAGTTTTATCCATCACGCTGGAAGACGAAAAAAGACAGAAATCTTTGGTGGAGATAGGCACGCTGGCTGATAATCGCTACCGTGAAAAAATGAAGGAAAGAATGAATCTGGAACGTGAACGCGATGCCAAGGAAGGCCAGTTTAAACAGCTTGAAACAAAGCTATCCAGAATAAGCGATGAGATAAAAACTTTTAAAAGCAACTTCCGGGAGAAATTACTTTCCGATTACTCCAGTAATCTGCACGAACGCAATACTTTGGAGGCGGAAGTAAGCAGTTTGAAATTCAAACAAGACAAACGATTTATTATTGCGCCGGTATCCGGTTATATTCACTTATTGCCGGTGAAAACAATCGGCGGGATCGTCACCACGGCGCAGCCTGTTGTAGGTATTGTTCCCGAAGGCACACCGCTGGAAGTCAATGCCATCGTTATGAACAAAGATATCGGCTATGTCAAAGAAGGACAGGCTTGCGTTGTTAAGGTTGACACTTATGACTTTCAGAAATACGGAACCATTGAAGGCAAAGTTGAAGCGATCAACCCTTACAGTATGGAAGAAAAAGAAAATAAAGAAAAAAGCTCGGAAGCAGAAAATGAAGCAGGCGGATATCCAGTTCGCGTAAAGATGCTGACGGAAACACTGAAAACAAAGAATGGCGATATTTATAAAGTAAAACCGGGCATGTCCGTCACAGCGGAAGTAAATGTCGGCAAGCGCAGAGTTATTGAATTTTTTCTTTTTCCGATCATCCGTTATCTGGATGAAGGTCTCAAAGTCAGGTAATTTTGAAACCATTAATTCATTAAAAATAATTTTCGTAAAGGAGGATTTAGACATGGCTAAGGGTGACAAGATTGACGAGAATATCGTCCAGGATGTTACGCAGAAAAGACGAATTCGTTTTACAGAGGAAGGCGTAAAAACACAGTACTCCGGAATTTTCAATGTAGGCCAGGGAGCGGAAGAAGTGATACTAATGTTCGGCAATCCTTCTATCGATCCCAGTGTAATACGTATAGAATCAAAAATTGCTGTTTCATTAAAAACAGCCAAACGGATAACCTTGTCACTGGGCAATTTGATTCGCCGTTATGAAGCAATTAACGGAGTGATTGATATTGCACCGCCTAAGAAAGAAAAAACCGGCAAAGGCGAAGAGAAATCTGTACAGTAGAATAAAGATATTTTCACCGGGTGACTGATAAATCATGAAAATCCTATTTTTACATTCCAATTTCCCGGCACAATTTCGTCATCTGGCGGTAAATTTAGCCAAGGATAGTAGCAATCGTATTGTATTCGGAACCTCCCGTGAAGAAGGACAAATCGCAGGGGTTTACAAATTTATTTACACGCCTGCCCGTAAGGCGCGCAAAGAAACTCATCATTATGTTAAGCCCATGGAAAATGCCGTTTTGCAGGGACAGGCTGTTTATCGCGAATTGAACAAATTAAAAAATGATGGTTTTTATCCCGACGTAGTTTATGGTCATTCGGGTTGGGGACCAACCATGTTTATCAAAGATGTTTTCCCGCGAACGAAATTGCTTTGCTATTTTGAATGGTTCTACAACTCGGAGGGTTCTGATGTCGGGTTTGATCCCTCGGAACCGTTGACACCTGACGATAAGTTGCGGATACGCGTTAAAAACGCGCCGATTCTGACCGATTTGTACAGCTGCGATGCGGGACTGTGCCCGACGCAATGGCAGCGCGCTCAATTCCCGAGAGAATATCATCATAAATTAAACGTATTGCATGATGGTATTGACACACAATACTTCAGTCCCCGACAAGACGAGAAGCTCATACTGCCCTCAAAAGGTCTCGATTTATCGGACGTAAGAGAAATTGTCACGTATGTCAGTCGCGGGATGGAACCCTATCGCGGATTTCCCCAGTTCATGGAAACAGTTTCATTGCTGCAAAAAAGACGGAAAAATTGTCATGTGGTGGTTGTGGGAGAAGACAGGGTTGCTTACGGCCGTCAACTTCCTGCCGGAAAAACGTATAAAAAGTTAATGCTGGATAAATTTGATTTTGACTTATCCCGTCTGCATTTTACCGGAAGGCTTCCTTATCCGCAATATCTTCAGGTATTGAGAGCATCATCGGTTCATGTTTATTTAACAAGACCTTTCGTTCTCTCCTGGTCGATGCTCGAAGCCATGTCCACGGGATGCCTGCTCATAGCGTCCAACACCCCGCCTGTTACGGAAATTATTAAGGACGGTGCAAACGGTATTCTTGTTGATTTCTTTTCTCCTAAGAACATTCTTGAAAAAATAGAAACCGCTCTTGATAATCCTGATAGGATGAATCCGCTGAAAATCAACGCTCGGAAAACAATTTTAGAAAAATATAACCTGAAAGATCTTTTACCGAAACATCTGGAATGGATAAAAGATATTATTGCTAATTAATACGATTACTTATTCTATAAGCTATCCTGAAGTTCAGAGCGCTAGATAGCCTTTAATATTTCCTCTGCTGAATGAAATTTTGCCTTTTTGACTGATTCTTTTTTTTCATATTTTTCAATTTGTTTTCCGTCAATAACATTTTCATACAGTTCAAAAAGTGATCTTTTTAATAACTTTGATCTGTCTTCATCATAATAATCTACTAATTTTTTTATCACTTTTTCTTCCTTAGGATTAAGTCTCACAGATATTATTCCCATTGCTTGTATACCTCTTCTCTTTTTGCAATACTGATTACAAAATAATTTTCGTTTTCAGTATGAGACCAACTAGTTATTAATCATACTCCTTCATATATTATTTGTCATAAGAAAAAAGATTAAGAAGACGCAAAAAGTACTTGACGTACTTTAAGTACTGAAGTATACTTCGTCAAAAAAGGAGGAATATTACAATGCGTTTCCATCAAGTCGAAGTCGATGAAGATGTCTTTCAGTTTGTAAAAAAAAATGCTGAGCCTCTTGTAGACAACTTTAATTCAGTTTTAAGGCGCTTACTGCCACTATCTGACACTCAGACTCAGAAAAATAAAGTTTTAGGTATGACCTCTTCCTCATCTGGAACAGCAAGGGTCAAGCCTTTAACCAATCAGCACCTTCCACAATCTTTACGGCATATTTTAGAGGTCGTTCGTTTGGTACGCGGCGGTGCTTACACGCGGCCTATGGCTACCCAATATGTTGCAAGGCAATACAACGTTTTTCCTCAAACAATTCTTGACAAATATTGTCGTCAGCTTAGTTTAACCGCCGCCCAATTCGATAGGCTTTTGGAAGAACCTAGTCTCGAAGAGTTACGCAAGAAACTGAAGGCAAAATTTTCAAGTTACACGAGCGAAATAGACGAAGCATTGTGTTAACAATTAAAAAATAGAACAATATGGAGTATTTTTATGTCATATTATAATGATAAGATTACTGATGTAATGGAAGTCTTGAAAAATATTCGGGAGGCATACAATGAGAGTAAATATTCCCGTAATGTAAGAGAGTTACGCAAGTATGCCGTAAGGTATGTTGCCGAATCGCAGTTGCAGTTAAAAAGATATAAAAATGAGAATTCTGCCCAAAAGACTATTCATGACGCTTGTGCACGTCGCCTAAAACCTGAAGTTTTAAATATAGAAGATTTCGATAGTCTCGTAGATCAGTGGCTACGCAAAGGCTCCCTGCGATTAAAGGAAATCCTTCTTATAAATACTGAAAGCTGCCATAAAAGGATACAAGTCGGCCAATTTTTCGAACGGAACGAGAATTAATTTCATAGAATTTTTGTACGGGATCAATGAAATTAATAGTTAGCGGCTTCGTAAAAAGCTCCAGAGGCAAGGCGCGCGAAGCTTTAGGAATGAGGCCTACTTTTGTGTAGGTCGCAGTGACGAAAAGCTGCAGCGCAACGCAGCATATGGACTTTTTACGAGGTCGCCAAAAGAAAAGCCCCTTTGATTGCTCAAAGGGGCTTCATGTTTTAAATCCGGCGGCACCTACTCTCCCACACAGTCGCCCATGCAGTACCATCGGCGCGAAAGAGCTTAACTTCCGTGTTCGGGATGGGAACGGGTGTGGCCCCCTCGGCATAGCCACCAGAAACTATTTCAGCATTGGTCATTTCGACCGTTGCCGGATCGGTTTCAATTGCATGTTGGAGTTTTGTATTGAAACCGATCCGGCAACGGTCGAAATGACCAA
>DJVN01000224.1 GCA_002441205.1 Syntrophaceae bacterium UBA6255
CCCTGGAATCCCGTTCGCGTCATTCAGCGCGTGGGACGCATCAACCGCATCAGCAAAAAAGTCTTTAGCGAACTTTATATCGTGAACTTTTTCCCGACGGAAAGAGGCGCTGAACTGGTCAAGTCGCGCGAAATTGCCGCAAATAAAATGTTTCTGATTCATAGCGCTTTGGGAGAAGACGCGAAAATATTCGATGTGGATGAAGAACCGACACCCGCCGGATTGTTTAAACGCATTCAACAAAATCCCGATAAACAGGAAGAGGAGAGTTTCTATAACAAAGCACTCAGAGAGTTTATCAGGATTCAAAAAGAACATCCGGAAATTCTGGAGCACCTTGCACATTACCCGCCGCGTGTGAAAGTCGCCAAACAATACAATGAAGATGAGCTTTTAGTTTTCTACAAAAAAGGCAGACTATATATATCCGGGCTGAATTATGCCGATGAAAAGCCGCTGCCGGAAACTAAAGCATTTGAAGAAGTATTTGATAAAGTAGCCTGCAAGCCGGATGAAAAAGCTTTGCCACTCAGTAAACAATTTTGGTCGGCTTACGAAACGATTAGAAATTATAAACAATATATTCCAGGTGGATCTAAAGAACTAAGTCTTGAGCAGAAGGCGCTCAATCAACTCAATACATTGATTAATAATGTGCAGACACAGAAGCTGATGCCTTATAAAGATTTTCTCCGCATATTGCGGGAAGATATTCTTCATTACGGCACGCACTCTGAATATTCCCTGCGCCGGATAAGCAATTTATCCGCTGCGGAAAACAAATTAAACGAAACCGTCGAAGAAATCGCACAAATACAACAAGAGCTGGGCCGGGATTATCTGGATCGCGCCGTGGCCGGGCAGAAAAAGCTGAAAAAAGACATCATCATCGCGATTGAGAATAGGAATTAATATTTCATGTGAATTATTGAAAATTGGTATTACAATATGTGATACCTTAGAAAATTTATTTTAATAGTCCTATCCTTATAAAATATTGAGAAGGAAATCATTATGGCTGAGTATCAGTTGGTGAGAAATGATGACATTCAACGCCGGATTTATACCATCCGCAGTGTTCAGGTCATGTTGGATAGTGATCTGGCAGAATTCTTCGGTGTGGAAACCAGGGTTATAAATCAGGCGGTCAAACGAAATATTGAAAGATTTCCGAAGGAATTCAGCTTTCAACTAACCGCTGATGAGAGTAATCTTCTAAGATCACAAATTGTGACCTTAGAGAATGAAAGCAGTTTAAAGTACCAAATTGGCACCTCAAAGAGTGAGCAAAACTTGAAATCACAATTTGTGACTTCAAGTTGGGGCGGAAAACGAAAAGCTTCCTATGTATTTACGGAGCAGGGCGTGGCGATGCTGTCCGGGGTACTAAAAAGCGCTAAGGCGGTTCAGATAAGCATACAGGTTATCAATGCTTTCGTTGCCATGCGCCGGTTTTTGGCTTCCAATGCGGAGGTGTTTCAACGCCTGGGAGCGGTGGAAAGAAAGCAAATCGCGCACAAAGCGGAAGCCGACAACAAATTTGAACAGATTTTCAATGCCATTGAAGCAAAAAGCATCAAACCTAAACAGGGCATTTTCTTTGACGGTCAGATTTTTGACGCATACAAATTTGTTGCCGATCTGATACGCACCGCCCGTAAGTCCATTATTGTGATGGACAACTACGTTGATGATGCCGTCCTGACACTGCTTTCCAAAGCCGGAGAAAAAGTAAAAATTACAATTCTCACTAAAGCCATTTCCAGGCAGCTTGCTCTGGATGTGAAAAAATACAACGAACAATATCCGGAAATCATAATCAAAGAATTTCATAACGCACACGACCGATTTATAATCATTGACGGCAAAACTGTTTATCATTTCGGCGCATCGTTAAAAGATCTGGGCAAAAAGTGGTTTGCTTTTTCCAGGTTTGACAAAGACGCGCTGACACTCATGGAGAAACTGGTGGGGATTATTAGTAAATAATAATTATCAGGTGAATAAAACAAACAAGAAATATGTCCATACAGACGGCTTTGTGATTACCATAAAACGCAAGCCAGAACTGGCGTTTGAATCAGTTGGCGGACGAAAAGAAGCACCAAGTCGGCACCAAGTTGGCACTAAGCGGGAACCAAGTTGAAGTGCTCGATAAATGCAAGGAAGATTGCTTTATTGTCGATTTGATGCAGTTGGTCGGTCGATCAGACAGGACCAAGTTCAGGGACCAGGTCTTAAAGCCGCTCATCGAAGAAGGCTTTTTACTGATGACCATTCCGGATAAACCGACCAGCAGCAAGCAGAAATACCGCCTGACCGATAAGGGAAAAGCCATGCTCAAGAATCTCCGAAAGAAAGATACTAAAAAATGACCAACGAAGCGCGTTCGATTCTGGAAAACATCATTGAAGATTTCAATCCTGAAAAATTTGTTTTGTTCTTCCGGCGGAAAAGTCCGCAGTTTTCACCGGCGAAAGACGACCTGCAACACTACAATGATGAAAACTTTGCCGAAACCCGCAAGCTGGGCGAAATCAAATTTGCCGATGCCGATCGCCTGATGATCTGCACGCTGGCCGCGCAGAAAGCGCTCACCGAGCGCTCCGGCAAAAAGGCGCAATACGATAAAGCCAAAAAGATACTCAAAGAACAGCAGATTTACACCGCGGGAATATTCATCTTTTACGATGCGGAAGGCAATTTCCGCTTTTCTCTGGTCTATCCCGAATACGCAGGCCCTAAAAGACAGTGGTCCAACTTCCGCCGCTTTACGTATTTTGTAAGCCATGATCCGACGGTCACGAACAAAACATTTAAACAACGCATTGGCGACTGCGATTTTTCAACGCTTGATAAAATCAAAGATGCCTTTTCCGTGGAAAAAGTTACCCGCGAATTTTACGAGGCCATTGCCAATTGGTATTTCTGGGCGGTGCAGCATTGCTGTTTCCCGAAGGATGCCGAAGCTGAAGAAAATGGCCGCAACATCAGCGTTATCCGGTTGATCACACGGATGATCTTCATCTGGTTCATGCGGGAGCGCGGCCTCGTGCCCAAGGCTCTCTTTGATCAAAGGAAAATGCAGGACATCCTGAAAGATACCGGGCAGGAATCCTCAACCTATTACAAAGCGGTCTTGCAGAATTTATTTTTCGCCACCCTGAGCACACGGAAAGAAGAGAGGCAGTTCCGTAGCGAAATTCGTGGGCATAAGGGCTATAATCCAGATTTCGGCAATCAGTATGTTTACCGTTATCACGACCTTTTTAAAAACCCGGACGACATCAAAACATATTTCGGCAATATTCCCTTTCTCAACGGCGGGCTGTTTGAATGTCTTGACGACAAACCCAACGGCCTTTACATCGACGGTTTTACATCAGTCAAGAAGAACCAGCCGGAAATGCCCAATTTTCTTTTCTTTGGCGATGAAAAAAAAGTCGATCTCAATCAGGTGTATGGCACAACCAATAAAAAATATAACGTTCGAGGACTGTTGAACATCCTTTCATCATTCAGTTTCACCATTGATGAAAATTCCATGGACGATCAGGAAGTGGCACTTGATCCGGAGCTGTTGGGGCGGGTCTTTGAAAATCTGCTGGCCAGCTTCAATCCGGAAACCGCGACGACAGCGCGCAAAGCCACCGGCAGTTACTACACGCCGCGCGGCATTGTCGATTACATGGTGACCGAATCCCTTAAAGCTTATTTCAAAACCTATCTTACCCCGGATGGTCATTCCATGCACTCACCCGTTAGTCATTCCGAGCGGTGCGAGGAATCTTTGGATGGCAAAATCGACAAGCTTTTCTCTCCATCGGAGGAGACCAATCCTTTCGGTTCCAAGGAGACAGAACAAATTGTTGACTTGATCGAAAGCGTCAAAATTGTCGATCCGGCGGTCGGCTCCGGCGCATTTCCGATGGGCGCGCTTCACAAGATGGTGTTTATTCTCAATA
>DJVN01000056.1:0-6175 GCA_002441205.1 Syntrophaceae bacterium UBA6255
CTGAACGAGCCCCCGGAACAGAACTTTGTCCGCAAGCACACTCTTGCTGCCATCGAACAGGATGGCATGTCCCTCCGGGATGCCACGCTGCGGATCTTCTCATCCCAGCCCGGCACCTATTCGAGCGGGGTCAACCTCGCGGTCCTTGCCAGTGCATGGAAGGAGGAAAAGGACCTTGCCGATATCTTTGTTGCCGTAAACGGGTACGCGTACGGCAAGGACATCACTGGTAAGGCTGCACAAGAACAGCTCGCAACCAACCTCTCGACGGTTTCGGTCACGTTCAACAAGGTGCAGTCCGATGAATATGACCTCCTGGGGTGCTGCTGCTACTTCGGCGCCCACGGGGGAATGACCGCGGCAGCACGGCACTATTCTGGATCCGAAGTCAAACCCTATTATGGCGATACCCGCGAGCCCGAACACATCGAGGTTAGGGATCTTGCGGACGAGATACGCCGTGTGGTCCGGACCAAGCTTCTCAACCCGAAATGGATCGACGGCATGAAGGAGCACGGGTACAAGGGTGCCTCCGATATCATGAAACGCGTGACCCGGGTCTATGGCTGGGAAGCGTCCACGCAGGAGGTGGATGACTGGATCTTCGATGATATTGCCGGCACCTTCGTCAACAATGACGAAATGCGGCAGTTCTTTGAAGAGAATAATCCCCATGCGCTTGAGGAGATTGCCCGCAGGCTCCTTGAGGCCGAGCAGCGGGGACTCTGGGATGCAGACGAGGAGGTGCTCGATGACCTTAAGAAGAATTACCTCGAGATTGAATCATGGATGGAAGACCAGATCAGCGGTGGGGAGTACCAGGGCGGGGATGTGGACGTAATACCTTCCGGGGACGTGGCCGGCTGGAACGAGTCAATGAAAGACCTCATGGCAAAAGTCCATGCAAAGCACCGGCACTGATTGCGGTCGCAGGAGGGGAGAAAGATTATGCATGCAATTGAAATGAGCAACCTCACGAAATTCTATGATACGCTCTGTGCTGTTGACGACCTCACGCTCTCGATCAACAACGAGATCTTCGCCCTTCTTGGGCCCAACGGGTCCGGCAAGACAACCACGGTCCTGATGCTCACCACCCTGCTGCACCCGACCGGGGGTAATGCCATGGTCTGCGGCAATGACATCATCAGCCAGGCCGAAGAGGTCCGGAAATGTATCAGTTATGTCCCGCAGGACATGGCTGTTGATATTAAACTGACCGGCCGGGAGAATGTCCGTTTCTTTGCTGATCTGTATGGTGTTCCCGATGCAAAAGACCGGGTCGATGAGGTGCTGGAGGTCATGGAACTTACCGACCGGGCTGATGACCTGATCAAAACCTACTCCGGAGGAATGCGCCGGAGGCTCGAACTGGCGCAGGCCCTTGTCCATGAGCCTAAAGTGCTCTTCCTTGACGAGCCTACGATCGGTCTCGATGTAGCAGCGCGCAAGAAGATCTGGGAGCATATCCGTGACCTCCGGAAAAAGGGTATGACCATCTTTGTCACAACGCATTACATGGATGAAGCGCGTTTGTGCGAAAGAATTGTCATGATTAATGAAGGCTGCATCGTAGCTTCCGGAACGCCTGAACAGATTATCTCCGGCGCCTGTCCGGATAAGCCGGATGCCGATTTGAATGACGCGTTTGTCAAATTGATGAAGAGGAACGAAAATTGAAATTCATAAGACTCAAGGCTGTCACCCGCAAGGAATTTTATCATCTGATTCGCGATTACCGGAGTCTTTATCTGGCTTTTGCCATCCCGCTTTTGCTGATTATTCTTTTCGGGTACGCGCTCAGTCTGGATGTGGATAATGTGGAAACGGTATTTGTTGATTACGATAAATCGGCGCTGAGCCGGGATTTCATCCGAAAGCTTGATGCCTCGCCTTATTTTCGTGTTTCTGCCCTGCTGCCCGCATCAAAAGACGCCGTTGATTTTCTCGATCATGATCGGGCAAAACTGGCAATTGTTATTCCACCGGACTTTCAAAAAAGCATTAACGCCGACCGCGAAATCCAGTTACAGATCATCATTGACGGCAGCGATCCTTCGTTTGGCAACATTGTCCGGGGCTACATCTCTTCTTTTATCGAGCGCTACAATCAAAAGATGCTGATTAGTTTTCTCAACCGGCAGGGACGCGATCAAATCCATCCTCCTGTGGATGGTCGCGTCCGCATCTGGTTTAACGAAGACATGGAAAGCCGCAATTTTATTATTCCGGGGATTATCGCGGTCATCATCATGATTGTCGGTGCGATTCTTACGTCGTTAATTATTGCCCGTGAATATGAAAACGGCACAATGGAAACGATCAAATCCATGCCTGTGCAGGCGGGAGAATTTCTTCTGGGTAAGGCTATCCCCTATTTTTTCATCGGACTGACAGATCTGCTGATAGCGATTCTGCTCGGACAGCTTTTGTTCGGAATTGTGATGAAAGGGAATTTTGGGTTGCTGATGGTGGCCGCATCGCTTTATTTAAGCGTCGCTTTGTCTTTGGGTATTTTGATTTCCAACGTGACCAAATCGCAAATGCTGGCCAATCAGATGGCCATTTTGACGACCTATCTGCCATCGCTGCTTCTTTCCAATTTTGTTTTTCCCATTATCAATATGCCGAAATTTTTGCAGATGATCACGCTGCTTGTTCCCGCAAGATACTTTATTGATATTTTATCGGGAATCTATTTGAAAAATTTGGGCATAGCCTACTTATGGCCGAGTATGCTGGTTTTGCTGATGATGTTTATCGTGCTGACTTTTTTTAATTATAAAATGCTGAAAAAGGAAGGTCTATGAGCTGGCTGAGAGTAAGAGAACTGGTACGCAAAGAATTCATTCAGCTTTTCAATGACAAGCGTAACCGCGCGATGATCATGATCATGCCCTTTATTATGATGTTCGTTTTCGGCTATGTCGTTAATTACGACATCAAAAATGTCAGGATGGCAGTACTGGATTATTCCAAAACATACGAAAGCCGTTCTCTCATTAAGAGTTTCGAAGGCAGTAATATCTTTCATGTTACTCATTTTGTTGCCAATGAAAAACACATGACGGAATTGCTGCTGAGGCAAAACATAGACGTGGGCATCAAGATCGGCCATGACTTCGCGCCGGTCATTAGAGCAGGACAAACGGCGCCGGTTCAGTTTCTTGTCGATGGTTCGATGAGCAACATGACATCTGTCCGGGTGGCCTACATAGCATCGATTTTGGATAGATTCAACCGCGAGGAGCTACGTAAGCTTTATCCCATGCACATGAGTTACGGTAGAGTTGATGCTCGAATCCGAACCTGGTACAACCCCAATCTCGATAGTCAATACTTCTTTGTCCCCGGCATTGTCGCCTTTCTCATCATGCTGACAAGCTTCATCCTGACCTCCATTGCCATCATCCGCGAGAAAGAAGACGGCACCATGGAACAGCTCATTGTGACACCCTTAAAATCATATGAGTTCATTATCGGGAAAACCATTCCTTATATTATTATTGCGCTTTGTCAGCTTTTTGCCGTGACAGCTGTTGCGATTTACTGGTTTGAGATACCTTTTAAAGGAAGTTTTTTGCTTCTTTTAATAGCAGCATGTTTGTTTTTGTTGAGTAATTTGGGGATCGGACTCTTTATTTCGACGATATCATCAACCAAACAGCAGGCCATGATGACCGCTTTCTTTTTCATTCTCCCGTTTTTTATGCTCAGCGGTTTTGTGTTTCCGATTGCCAACATGCCCGAAATTGTGCAATGGCTTACGTATCTTAATCCGCTACGATTTTTTCTGGTCATTATCAGGGATATTTTTCTTAAAGGCGTAGGATTTGATGTTATGTGGCCGCAATATCTGGCTCTCACTATTCTGGGGACGATTGTTTTTACCGGCGCAATTATGCGTTTTAAAAAACGGCTGGATTAGTGAAGCCTTCTCATATATTATTGCTCCGGTAACACATAACAACAACTGTCATTCCCCGCCGGAGTTTACCCCGCTTATGCGGGGCGGGATGACAACAATATAAAATACTTTAAAGTTAAAATTAACAAATTTTACATAACGATAACGCATAACATTTCAGGTAATTACGATTTATGCTCAAAGTCATTGCGGATCAAAAGGCAATTCACAGATATGCCGGACAATTTAATAAAAAATTCATCTCCTTTGTTGACGAGGGAATAAAGGTTAAACTCGGACATCAGGGCGCAAGCTTTCCCGCCAAAATCCTTTGGTCGAAAAAACTGGGCATCTGGAAATTTTCCAAAACGGTTAAAGACGTTCGTTACTGGAACGCTTTTGGAATCGGCAAGCCCGGCGCATCGAGTGTTCTCTCCATTGCCTCTGAAATCAATTTTCCCTGGTCGCAGATTGACCGCAAAACAGGAGGCGCGTTTGCCGAAGACCATTGGGGAAACGTCTTTGTCATTCATCGCGGGAAAATCGGCGGAGGGAAAAAAGGCGTCGGCAAATCTCTTTTCGCACAGAACTATCGCGGCGTCTGGTCGTTGATGGAGGATGGGGACTGCGTCAGTGAGGTAGCGGTAATCGGCAATCTCAAATCTGATCGCTTTGCCCCGCAGGCGGCGCAGTTTGTGAAAAAAATAGAAATAATGAAATTATCCGCTGCCGAATCGGCGCAGACTGAAATGGATTTTTCGGAAATCAGTTTTCGGGAAGATTTGATTGGAAGCGAAACACCCTTGCCGGAAGACGAAATAATGTCTGCCTGTGATCACGATCTGGTCGTCAGCGAATTAGCCTCCGAGCTTCAGCGCCACAAACTTAAAATAGGCAACGATGCGGAAAGCGAACTTTTCGTGGTTGATACTTCCGAGAACGGAATTTCCCATATTTTTGAAATTGTCACCGACGCGAAAGAAAAAAGCATCATGGCCGCCGTGGGCAGATTGCTTTTGCAGACTTCTGCCGCCGCCTTGAATCCTTCTCCTGTTTTGGTTCTGCCGGAAGATAAAATGAGTCATTACGAAGCGGAATTGAGAAAAACGAACATTCCCGTTATCGGTTTTCACTGGCAGGAAGAAAAAGCCGTTTTCTCCGGGCTGGCAAAAATCAGGCTTGCATGACGGCTCTTACTATAAGACCCGAATGTTCCCAACAATCTTCAATAGTCTTAACATCGTACCGCCTCGCTTTATATGAGGATGCGTAATACATTTTTTTCATACTGTTTTCACAAAAGTTATCCATGCAAATAAAGATTGACTATTATAAGCGATTGCCGTATTATCTAATTAACTTCGATATTTAGAAAAAAACATGCGAAGGAAGAGTTGAATTTAGACATTTTGAAGCACATAGGTTAGCCACCGAGTACTTTAGACTTTAGAGTCTTGGTGGTTTTTTAGGTTGTGTCATAATTCTGATTCGACTTTTTAAAATTCAAAAAAGTATGAGGGGGAATGAGAGCTATGCCAGAAGGTAAAGTAAAATGGTTTAATGAGAAGAAAGGCTTTGGATTCATTGAAAAGGATGACGGCGGTGATCTGTTTGTTCATTTCAACGCTATTCAATCCAGCGGTTTCAAGACATTAAACGAAGGCCAGCGTGTCAGTTTCGATATCGAAAACGGACCCAAAGGCCCGTCGGCAATCAACGTGCAAGTGCTGTAATAAAATCATGTTCATTGAAAAGACACTCCATGAACTCAGGTTCCCGGAGTGTCTTTCTATTTTCAACCGGTTCAGCATCATCTGAAAGAAAGATAAACAGGCATTAAAAAATGGGAAGGCCTATGTACAACTTTGGCAAGACGGCAGACATCGCCGAAGGCACGGTATAATCGCCTTGACCTTAAATAGCGTCCAAATAAATTTAATGAATTTTAAGATTAAGGAGGCATCATGAGTCAGAAAAGTGGCGAACGTAGAAAGGAACTGGCCCGCAAAAGAAGAAGACGGGAGCAGAGTCTCAAGAGCCGGGCAGCAGAGAACAAGGCTTCGGGCAAGCAGAAATAGGAAAACGAAGTAAATCACAACAAAGGAGCTGCTCATAAAAACAAGAGAGCTGATATATCAACAAACAAAGGATGGTGAGTTAACGTGTGGGAAATCTTAACGGCTGTCGGTAACGATGTCAGAAGTGACAGACGAAAAGTCCTTGGCGGATGGATTGTCAGAAAATTTAAAACAAATGAGTATGGTAAAG
>DJVN01000056.1:6231-8112 GCA_002441205.1 Syntrophaceae bacterium UBA6255
CATTCCCGACCAGATCGGGAATCCATGTTTCTTCGTCATTACCGCGCAGGCGGGCCATAGTGCCCTTTTGGGTAAATCCATTATTAGCAAATGTCTGCGGAGTTCTTTATATCAAATGTCAAGATTAAAGTGTCCTGATATACATATAACAGAGATTACTTTTTAAATTTCTTATCTTTTACTTAACCTGTAAGAACAACTTCATGAATTCCGTCATCCACAGATGATTAGCTTTGATCTTCTGCTTTGTTTTCAATGGGAAAAATCCATCCCTCTCTCTTCTTAAATTGCTCTTAAGCCACACTCTTNNTGCGGCATCTATATCGGTGAACGTCTTAAATGACAGACCAGCCTTTTGCGCTACAATCTCATAAAATGAATTATAATCAGCATTCTCAACAGTATCGACAAAGGCGGTATTCATTTTTGGTTTATCAGAAGGTATGGTTTTGACAAAAATATGTGCTTCTGAAAAATCTAAACGCCCCTTGAGCTTTCGGACATCTATTAACTCATCATTTGTATTCATCGACTTTTGTAAAACAACTAATTCGCTCATTATTTTATTTACATTATGATTGGTCAATTTACCGGTAAGAACAATTTCAAGAATCCCGTCATCCAAAGATGACGACATTTGATATTCTAATGGAACTTGAATCAGTGCCGTTGCTGAAAGGTAGTCGTCAAAAGATTTTTCTTGCAAATTAATCATTTTATTTACTGTTTCTTTATTTTCCATGACTTCCTCCTTTCTCCGAGCTTATTCATGAAGGGCAGAGTCATTACCAATCCAACCTTTCATTAACCAACAGAGAAACACACATTCAATTTTTGATCAGAACTCAAACCACTTTTGTAATGTTTCCCATATTATCATGTTGCTGAGAGTTACGTCCTCTGGTTAGTACTTGTCTTCGATTTATCAGCAACAGGAAAAATGCTTTCCATGAACCGGATGTTTTCATCGAATTGCTTCTTGAATTTGTCGCAATTCTTCTTATAAATGGCCGCCAATTCTTCCGAAGTTTTTTTTACATCATGGAGCATCCAATAGTTCTGATTTAATAAAACAATGTCGTTGAAGAATGTATCGAGCTTGTTATATCCATCATCAATGGCTTTCTTGATATTATCACGATTCTTCTTGAATACATCGGTCCATTTATCCACAACCTCCCCGCCTCCATTGTTCATTCCCGGCATATCTCGGACAAAACTTATCAAAAGCTTTTCTGCCTCGTCCTGAATTGTAGCCGTTGCCAAAAAGCATTTATCAAATGATTCTTTTTGCAGTTCAATTAACTGTTTTACTATTTCCTTGTTTTTCATGGCTGCCTCCTTTTATTTGAGTTAAGCAATTCGTTGGAAAATAAATTAGTGAAAATTATTTAATAGAAAATAGCAGGTTCCCATAGAGGTTTATAACATCCGTGGAAACCGAAATACTGGCAACTTTTTATAATTCCTTTCCATGGTGGACTCCAAGAGGTTGAGGATGAGGTTGATGAGTTGACTGAATTAACAAAAGAAACTACGCTCAATCACCGATTATTTTTGCTCATTAATAACTGAGGTGTAAAAGCCTACGCTTAATTTCCTACCGCCGGCATTATCAAAAAAATAGTATTTGCAAATAGCCTGCCAACAACCGATATTAATAAAAAGTTTAGATTAACCTTTTTATATTAGGTTGTTAGATTAATACGTGGGAACAAAAGGGATGTCTTAAATGATTAGTTTACCCTCAGTATTTAGTGGGAGCATCAACATGTTGAGGGATTTTAGAAGTGATATGAACGGTTTCTTAAGGAAGAGAGGGGACGCCCTTTAAATTCGATTCCTGAGAAGTAAGCCCCCTTTTTTAAGTAACAAGAAACG
>DJVN01000272.1 GCA_002441205.1 Syntrophaceae bacterium UBA6255
TTCCACTTTTACCGCGCAAACCTTGTATTCCGGAATTTTTCATTGACAAATTTCCACTACATTGATAGATATTTGCTATGAAAGTAGCGGAAAAAGATAATGTCGTTCACGGGATGCTGGAAGATGAATACAGGCGAAGCCAGGAAGTTGTTCAAGCTCTTCAAGCCAAGTTGAAAGACTATCCCAAGGGCGCCCTCAATGTGCGCGGGAAAAAGGTTAAGGATAAAAAATATTATTATCATTACCTTGTTCGGCGTGACGGGGGAAAAATTGTCAATCTGCATGTTGCCGAACGGAATTTGCCGAAAATTAAGAAGCAAATCGAAGAACGTGAAAAATGCCGGAAAGAAATCCTCGCGTACAAGAAACGCATACTCTATTTGGCAAAACTTTTAAAAAAGTCAAAGAAGGAAGGTGGTCGTGAAAAATAAACTGCCGGATAATTTATTCCCGGATCACATTAAAAATCTTTTCCACGTGATGAGCAAAGTTGGATTTTTTGAAAGATCAGTCGTGATCGGCAGTTGGGTCATGCTTATTTATCAGGAACTCTATGGTGCCAGGTACGTTTTACGCACTCTCGACATCGATTTTGCAGTCCATATCGCCCACGCAAAAAGTAAATTAAGAGCCGACCTGAAAGAGCTCATTACCGGCCTGGGATTTACAGATTACTTTGATGCGGAAGGAGTACAAAAATTTGCCGGCGGTGGTTACGAAGTGGAGTTCATCGGACAGCGCTCCGGCGGTCGCTGTAAAGGCGCTTTATCTATTCCTGAATGGAACGTCAATGCTATCCCTCTTCCTTTCATCGGTATCATGACCGACTTTTCCGACGTGGCCGATTTGTGCGGGTTTATCATCCGTTTTCCTATTCCCGAGGCTTTCTTCCTCCATAAGCTCATTATTGCTCAGAGACGGTTATCGGATGCGAAACGCGATAAGGATCTTGAACAATGTTCTGTTATCATTCCGATAATTAATGACGAAAACATGAAAAATATAATACAAAAGCAGCGTTTCAGCAGAGACACCAAACGCCGTATCGTTGTTTCATGTAAAGCAATTGGATTTCCTCTACCCCGCATTGAGTTATTATAATTTGTAGAGGAAAATGACGCTGCAGCAATTAAGGGGAATAATCCCTACGTCAAACAAAAAGAGATGCCTCTGAAAAGGGGCATCTCTTTTTTATCTTTATTTTATGAAGGGGTTAACGATTACGCGGCTTCCACTTTTACCGCGCAAACCTTGGCAAACCTTGTATTCTGGAATTTTTCTTATCGGGTCAAGCGGCGGATTTTTTGCGCAACCCCTCTTCTATTTTCTCCACCAGAAATATTTTGAGCAAGGATTGATACGGAACGTCTCGCTTATTGGCGAGCATTTTCAACTCCTCCAGGACAGTTTCCGGCAGACGAATGGATATCGTTCTGGATGATGGTTTCAGCTTGGAAAGAGTGACCTTTTTGGCTTTTTTCCAATCTACATAATCCACCGAATCATGTTTACCCCAGAATTCACGTTCCTTCCCTTCACTTTTAAATTTTGGTCTATTGGCTTTCATATTGCTTATATACCTTTCTTTCCTTACTGCTCATGTCTCTCGCCGATATGATACGAATTTTGTCTTTTCTGATCGTAAATACGACAAAGAGCAAGCGGTCTGCATCTGTTCTTCCCAAAGCAAATAATCGTTCTTCCGCTTCTGAGTACGTGCTGTCTTCCGCCACAACAAGCGGTTGGTTGAAGAACATCTGTTCGCACTCAGACGGTGATACGCCATGCTTAATCCAGTTTTTATCGATGTTGCCGCCGTCCCACTCAAAACCGATTGCATTGAGCAGCTTTTTTATGTCCATGGTTTTTGTATACTACTATTATATACAATAATCAAGCGTTGTTTCGGGAAACTACTGGATTCCCGCCTTCGCGGGAATGACACCTTAAATAAAAAGAAATGCCCCTGTTCAAGGGGCATCTCTTTTTTATTTATATTTTACGAAGGGGTTAACGCTTAAGCGGCTTCCACTTTTACCGCGCAGACCTTGTATTCCGGAATTTTCCCGATCGGGTCCAGAGCCGGATTGGTCAACTGATTGACGGCCGCTTCCGCGAAATGGAAGTTCATAAAGATCGAACCCGGAGCGCTCTTTCGGGTAATGGTTGCTTTGGCTTCGACCGTGCCGCGTCGGGAAGTCACCTTGACTTTCTGGCCTTCGGCAACTTTCAGTTTATCGGCATCTACCGGATTGATTTCCACAAGACTTTCGGGATAACGCTCAGAAAGTCCTTTCGCCTTGGTGGTCATGGTGCCGGTATGGTAATGATACAGGACGCGTCCGGTGGAAAGCAGGAACGGATATTGTTTGTCCGGCAATTCATCGGGCGGAATGTATTCAATAGCGGTGAACAAGCCCAGACCGCGGGAGAATTTATCCTTGTGCAGGAACTTGGTTCCCTGATGTTCCGGTGTGGGACAGGGCCACTGAATGCCGCCTTTTTCAAGGCGCTCGTAAGAAATGCCCGCATAACTGGGGGTGACTTTCGCCACTTCTTCGAAAATCTCTTTGGCGGAAGCGTAATTCATCGCGTAACCCATCTTGTTGGCAATGCCGCAGATGACTTCCCAGTCGGCTTTGGCTTCACCCGGAGCATCGAGCGCTTTGCGCACACGTTGTACACGGCGTTCGGTGTTGGAAAACGTCCCATCCTTTTCGGCAAAGCTGGCGACCGGAAGAACAACATCGGCCAGTTCGGCGGTTTCGGTCAGGAATAAGTCCTGAACAATCAGCAGATCCAGTTTTTGAAGTTCTTTTTTCACATGCTTCAAATCAGGATCGGAAAGAAGCGGATTTTCTCCCATGACGTAAATCGCTTTTATATCGCCCTTACCGGCTGCCGCCATCATTTCCATCAGCGTTATTCCCGGTTTGGGGGAAAGCTTCACGTTCCAGGCCGCTTCAAATTTCTTGCGCGCGTCTTCATTGGCCACCTGCTGGTAAGCCGGATAAACATTGGGAAGCGCTCCCATGTCGCAGGCGCCCTGAACGTTGTTCTGTCCGCGCAACGGATTCACGCCGCCGCCTTCGATACCGACATTGCCGCACAGCATGGACAAATTGGCCATGCTCTTGACGTTGTCCGTTCCGGTAATGTGCTGGGTAATGCCCATGGCGTAAAGGATGCTGGCGCTGTTGGCCTGGGCATACATCCGGGCGGCTTTTTTCAAATCTTCCGCGGGTACGCCGGAAATCTTTTCGACTTTTTCCGGTGTATATTTTTCGACCATCTTTTTGAGCGCGTCGAATCCTTCGGTTCTGTCTTTCACGTATTCCCTGGCATAAAGACCTTCGGAGATGATGACATTCATCAAACCGTTGATAACGGCGACATCGGTCCCGGGATTCTGACGGAGCCAGATAT
>DJVN01000104.1:0-2009 GCA_002441205.1 Syntrophaceae bacterium UBA6255
CTCCCGGCCGGTTGTTAAATGGCGTGGCGGTAAGCAGGATAACAATTTTGTTCCGGCAGATATTTTTGAGCAGGTCGTAATCCCTGGTATCCTGATTGCGGAAACGATGCGCTTCATCGACAATAACAACCTCAATGTCATCCAGTTTTTTCACCAAATCTCTTGTATTTTCCAAATCACCCAGAGAACGAACTTCCCAATCGGTCAATTTGAATTGTTCAACATACATTTTCCATCCGGCACTTAAAATTTTATCACCGACAAGCCCCGGCGGACAAATAACTATTCCGCGTTTGCCCAGTTGTCTGGCAATGGCGCAGGCAATAATCGTTTTACCCAGACCGACAACATCGGCAATAATCACGCCGTTGTAGTTTTCAATTATGTTGAGCGCCTGTTTCACAGCATCAAGCTGGTATTGATAGGGTTTGTAACCGTTCTTTTCCATGGTGGAGATAACAGTATCGCCGACTTTTTTCTGATCAAAAGAATCGAGATATGTTTTAAGCACAAGGCAGAAGGCTTCAAAAGGCGATACTTCTTTGATGAGCGTTTCCTTTTCAATGATTTCTATAAGCTTTTTCTTGGTTGCTTCATGTTCGGTAATCTCGACCGCGTGATTCCAGAGATGATCGAAATATTCTTCCGCATCTTCAAAACCGTAATCGCTGATTTCCACATTGAATTCATTTTGCGTAGAAAGACCGGCTTTGGTCAAATTGCTGCTGCCGGTGATAAATAAGGCATTCTTGCCGACCTGATCCTGCACCAACTTGAAAATGTATAACTTCGCATGATTGGGTTCGTATGTTTTGCNNTATCTGACCTGCTGATAGAATTCTTCAGTATCGAAGATTTCCGTGTTCAGAGATTTTTTAATGGATGCAAAAAATTTGTAGGTTTTTTCTTCATCGGATGATGGACCGGTTTCAGCCTGTTCTATGAGACCAAGATTAAAATGATCGACATTTAAACCGACAAGAATTTTAATGGATACGTCCGGATTTGTCTTTAAAGCAGAATATAGTTCCCGGATGCCGGAGAAATAAAAAAAACCGACGAGGAATTTCAGTTCTTCACTTTTTGAAATTAATTCAATCAGCCGTTTCTTTAAATCACTTTTTTTACTGTTGGTGATGAAATTCGCCATGAGCAGGAATCACTCCGTAGTTTGTTGGCATTCATCATACAAATTATTGAAAACATTGCAACAATAAAATGAATAATGGTGGATAGTGGATGGTGAATAGTGGTTGAACAACAGAAAAACAGGAAGATAAGTGTAATGTTATCCGTTGCGGGAGGTAGGATTGTCGTGATAGGATTCGCGATAGGAAGATTATGGAAAATTTATTCGATCAATCATCCATGATTAAGGAAGAAGTGCGTAGGCTGGGGTTTAACGGTTGCGGGATTTCCCGAGCCGAAGCGCTCCCGGAAGATGCCATTTATCTGGATGACTGGCTTGCGCATCATTATCATGCCGGCATGGCCTATATGGAAAACCATCGTGAAAAACGGGTTGACCCGGCAAAACTGGTCGAGGGAGCCCGGTCGGTCATTTCCGTTATCCTGAATTACTATCCGGCCAAAACCCAAACCGACCCGGAAGCGCCTGTGCTTGCGAAATATGCCTACGGAAAAGATTATCACGAAGTTGTCAAAAAGAAGCTTAAGCGTTTGCTTCAATTTATCCATTCCGGTATTGCTCCTGTGAACGGTCAGGCTTTTGTGGACTCGGCGCCGGTCCTGCAAAAAGCGTGGGCGGCCCGCTCGGGTCTGGGCTGGATCGGCAAAAACACGTGTCTGATTTCTCCGAAGGCCGGTTCTTTTTGTTTTATCGGGACACTCATCGTTGATATTCCCCTGCATTATGATGAAGCTGTTGCCGAATCTTGCGGCGACTGCACCCGCTGCATGGATGCCTGCCCCACGCAGGCCATTATTGCCCCGCGCATACTGGATGCCGGGCGTTGCATTTCTTACCTGACGATTGAGAACAAAGCGGA
>DJVN01000104.1:2051-2854 GCA_002441205.1 Syntrophaceae bacterium UBA6255
AATGACCCGCGCCGACTGGTACGATATGAACAAAGAAAAATTCAACAAAATTTTCAGAAGCTCAGCCGTGAGAAGAGTAAAGTTCAAAGGGCTGAAAAGAAATCTTGATTTTATCGCTGTATAAGTTAATTCTTATTATAATGATCAAGCGCTTAAAAAAATATTTAATCGGTTAAACTTATCGTGGCGGAGTTCGACTTACCACAGAAACGGGCTTTTATGTTCCGGTTATAAATAAAACCCATGCATATATTTCTTTTCTGGAGAAAACGATAAATAATGGAGGTTTCAATGAAGTTTTCGCATCTTTTTTCACCAATCACTATTAATGGAATGACCTTGAAAAATCGGGCGGTGATGCCGCCGATGGGCACGGGCTACGGCAACGCCGATGGCACAGTCAGCGATCGTCTGGTTGCGTATCTTTCGCGGCGGGCGCAGGGCGGTACCGGTCTGATCATTACAGAGGTGTGTGCTGTTGTGCCGCGTGGCAAAGGCTTTCCCAGCGAAATCGGCGTCTGGAGTGATGAATTTATTCCGGGACTGGCGCGCATTCCGGAGGCCTTGCACCGCTATGGAGCCAAGGCTGCGCTGCAACTGCATCATGCCGGACGTGAAACATTTGAGGCGGCGGCCGGCGCCATGCCTGAGGCGCCTTCGGCTATTCCCAGTGTTATCCTGGGTCAGCCTTGTGAGGCGATGTCTCTCGAACGTATTGCTGAAGTGATAGATGCATTTGCCCGGGCGGCAGGGCGTGCGCGTCAGGCGGGTTTTGACGCTGTTGAGCTTCACGGCGCTCATGG
>DJVN01000274.1:0-621 GCA_002441205.1 Syntrophaceae bacterium UBA6255
AATTACTTTATCATAATTATCAGTAATCCAGGAATAAATATTCCGGGCATAGTCAGCGCCAAAGTATTGTGCTCCGTGTTCCGACGTATTCTTTTTCGTTAGAATGATGAACGAAGGGCGATTCCGGGAGATATCATTGATGATATTTTCTTCTCCTGTCGCTTCAACGAAATTGGGGGTGAATTCGAANNTAGCGCGAAGGATTATTTCTTCTCGAAAGATAATTAAGCATTATACCGTCGGGTATCACGATGAAGGTGTCTTGCAAGGACATTGATTTGTCAATAAACTCAAGCGTTTTTGTCAAGACAGGCCCGTAATTAAAGAAATTATCGTCGTAGGTTAAAAACCGGTCACGTCCTTGGGCAACCGGGTAGTTTTTCATATCATAGACATTTTTTGTAAAATCCAGATAAAAAAGCAGAGTAAGCAAAATAAATAATCCCGAAAAACTTATCACAACATTTTTATTTCCCCAGCGTGAAAAGAACAGGGGAATATAGTAGAGAAATAGAACCAACATGGCCAGCGTTGCCGGCATGGCCAGCGCGAATCCGTAATGATAAAAACGCACGCGTAATATAATCTTCATCAGCAATAATAAGGAAAATAAGACAAACA
>DJVN01000274.1:655-2638 GCA_002441205.1 Syntrophaceae bacterium UBA6255
TTAATCGGGAACAATAAAAAAAATACGAATAAAATAATCAAAGCCCATAGGATGACAACCGCCCCATATCCAAAATGTTTTTTGCTGAAACGGGTAAATGAATAAGCAATAACCCCGACAAAAACGAAGAAAAGAAGATAATTGAAGGTTTTGACAAGCATGAGGGTTACGTTTTGCGCCGGGTTGTTAANNTCGCCGATGAATATATTTTTATAGGAAGCGATGATGACATTGAAGGCTTCGGTCACGGGCATGTGCAGGCTGAAATAGATAAAGAAAGCAATAACAGGCAATAGAGCAAAAAAAATAAAATGAAATAAATGTTTTTTAAAATGAAGAGGCTTTGATTGCCGGAAGATGAATATCAATCCGGCTAAAATTGATATGAAACCGGCAATGAAAATTTCAACTTTTGTCAGAAAGATGAGCCCTGTAATCAGTCCGATAAGCGAAGCGTAAATTATTTTTTGATTTACAAGGTATTTTCTCAATAGAGTGAGGGCAAGAAAAAACAGTAAAATACCGTAGGTTACTTCGTGAGAATAAGGACAGACGAAATTATAATTGGAAATACCCACGTATTGCGAACAGGCAAAAATAACTAAAAAGCAAATTCCGGCTGTCGTGGCAATCAAATCACCGAAAGACGATTTGATCAGTGTATAAATCATCGCGGTGATCAATATCGTTACAACGATATTGAAATAGGCAAGGGTGGAGAGTCCCGCGCCGAATATTTGAAATAAGAGGGCATTAAAGTAGTGTGCTAACGGGCCGTACAGGTGATGGATGTCGGCATATAAAATCTTTCCCTGAGTGATTTGCCAGGGAACATAGAGTTCTCTGCCGTAATCGATAAGCAGATCAGGCCACTTAAACCAGCTCAAATGAAGCATGTAACTTCCGATTACAACAAGAATTGAAGGACCGATCAATTTCCTTAATTTATATAGTTGGTTATCCATAAAAAAACCCGGGGGAATTTTCGAAACATTAACCCAAAAGTCTAATAATATCAACTCATAATTAGACAAAAAGGAAATCTTGCTGGATGACTGACCGTCATGGATGAAGAAATGGCTTCAGCGCTGATAAATCGGGATTCGCTCTCAGCGAGTGTCATGATTGAGGATTCCTGGTGAACAGTTGAGTAACTCGGAGAAATTAAAAAAACAACATTAATAGTAAGACGTGCCTTTTGTGTTTACCGCAAACAAAAAGAATCGTATTTCATTCCAGAATTTCCAGAATCGCCCGTTTATGTTCTTTGGCGGATGCGGCACTCAAAATGTTGCGGATAGCATAAGCGATTCTCCCCTGCTTTCCGATTACCTTGCCCATATCTTCTTTTGCCACGCGTAATTCAATGACAGATGTCTGTTCGCCGATGATTTCATTTACTTCAACCTGGTCCGGAAAATTTACTAAAGCCTGAGATATGTACTTAATCAATTCCTTCATCGTCACAACCTCCAGTGNNTTTTGGTTAACGCTTCTTATGGATTCCCTGGCATGGATTATCATTCATATTCTATTTCAGAAATAGCCAACCATTTTTTTGCTTTAGAAACATCTCTAAATACTTGAACTTGCCCTCCCCGATTACGAGCTACTGTTTCTCCAAATATTGCGTCTTCCTCTGACATTGTCTTTTCCGAATATACGACCGCATACCGAAACCCCAGGGGAAACATTTTAAGACTTGATTCGGCAAATTGATATATCTCCATAACNNGAAGCATGCACAATCGCGTTGCGAATATCTATTAATATATGTTTCGCATTGCAGGTTTTTAATGAGTCAACTATTTCTTTACGCATTAATAAATAAACTTCTTCATTCAATTCACCAACAGCTGCAGCGATAAGGGCTTTCCCATGCGAAATGACTTTTATAAAATGTTCCATAACGACCTCATGTGAGTCTGTGCGTGAACACCGTTTTACTTAAGCGATTTGGCGGGGTCAAGAAAGGAAATAGAA
>DJVN01000219.1 GCA_002441205.1 Syntrophaceae bacterium UBA6255
CGGGCATAAGCGCCGGCCGCGATCAACATGATGGAATTTTCACCCTGAAAAAAATAGGCGATGCCTTCTCCATCAAGGACTGATTTTATAAAAGATATGTCGCCCTGCTGATAGGTGGAAAACACTTCTACAAATTCCTCATCTCTGGAATGATCAGACGTTTCCGGAGATAACTGATAAACCAAATCGGAACCGCAATCGGCACATTTATAAAAACCTTCTCTGTATTCGCTTTTGCATTTAGGGCAAAACATATCAGGATTCCATATTGATAATATCACAGGAACAGTTTGTGTCAATATATCCCATAAAGACTAATTCGGGCTATAAAGTTTCCAATAAAAATAAATTCATATGGTTAGCCTTAAGCTTCACCCATGAAAGGAGAAATATGGGCGGATGTCCAATCAATTGACAGAAGCAGCAGGAGCAATGATGTGATATTGGAAAGAGCGTGAGATTAAGAATTAAAAATCTTTCTGTAAATGTATGTCTTTGTCTGCTTAACGGGAAAGATGCAGGAATAGATTCACGCCCAGAGATTCGGATTTGACCGATATTTTATCACGCGGAACTCCGCATTCCTCCGTTATTTTAATCAAATCGTCCGATGATCGATGATGAAGAAACCAATTGCCGCATTCCATATAATCCCGGGTGGGATTATTCAGTGAAAAATTACCGACCACCAATTCTCCTCCGCTCTTGAGAAAGGTCATTTGTTTGCTCAGAAGCATCATAAAGGTTTTTTCATCCAGATAATCGAAGAGACCTGCGGACCAAATTAAGTCATACTGTTTTGAAGGTCGGAATTTAAAAGCGTTATCACGATGAAATTCCACGTTACTTAAAAAACCTTTTTCTTTGACTTTGTTATGGGAGTATTCTACGGCATTTTTATCGTAATCAACGCATTCAAAAAAAACATGCGATTTCCCTTGTAATAAAAATTCCACGATATCCTGGCAAGGACCACATCCAATATTTAAAACATGATGATTTCCGTCTTTTTTATCCAGAGAATTCAGAAGATCGATAAAATATTTTTTTCTGTTAATGATGGCCTGGGGTGCTTCCTGAGCGTGAAAAAAACGATCCCAGTTCACAAGATGCTCTTTGGGAGACGTCCACCTTTGGTAAATTCTTTCAATGATGACAAAATCACCGGAGTATCCGTGCGGTTTCAAAAGCGCATATCCCTGCATAGTGTCTTTCGTGATGTAAACATCGGGCAGTGCTTTCCAGATATTCATGACATCGGCTTCACTCAGAATGCCCTTTCTACGTTTCATGTTTACGGACTTGTATAAATTACCGAGTTCTTCATATTGACTTTCCAAGGGACCGCCGTTTTTGGCTAACATTTTCAGATATGCGATTTCCTGATTCATCCGGGTCTCCTTATCATTTTATTAACAGCTCCGGTCTTGTCAGTCAACTATTCTTATTTCATTGAGCATGGTTTTAAAAATATTATTCAAAACAAATTCTATTTTTCCCGTCTTTTTTTCCCCGGTACATAAAATGGTCGCTCCGGTTAACAAACGCTTTAATATCTTCATTGTTCATGTATTGTGCAAGTCCAATGCTGACCGTTAGTTTAACTGTTTTGTCCGGATCAGGGGAAAAATTTTCTTTCTTTAATTCTTCTCTGATTCTTTCTGCGATGACAGCACCTTCATTTTTTGTTGTCATGGGTAGAATGATAGTAAATTCTTCCCCGCCGTAGCGATAGGCCGAATCTTCCTTGCGCATACATCTTTTGATGACCTCCCCGAGGCGGACTAAAACCTGGTCTCCTTCGATATGTCCGTACGTATCATTGAATATTTTAAAATCATCAATATCCAGGAGTAAAAGGGTCAGCGGGTAATCCCGACGTTCTATTCTGTCAATTTCCATTTGAAGCTGATTATAGAAATGCCTGGAATTAAAAAGCTGGGTGAGATCATCAACAATGCTCAATGCGCGGTATCTTTCTTCGCTTTCCTTTAATTCTTTTTCGAGACGTCTGCGTTCTGTAATATCGCGGGACACGGCTTGAAAACCGACGACACGGCCATCCTCAGTAATTAACTGAGTATTTTGCCCAAGCCAGATCTCATGACCGTCCTTTCTTAAAATAGGATATTCAGAATAAGTGTTTCTTGTCCCATTTTGAAGTTGAAGGCCGAAAAAATACAAAGCCTTTTCACGCAGGTCGGGACGAATTAAAAGTGAATAATTTTTGCCTATCAATTCTTCCTCCTCATAGCCGGTCATGCGGATCGCGGAAACGTTCACGAACGTAAAGAAACCTTTTCTATCCGTTCTGAAAACCATATCATTGGCATTTTCCACCAAGTCGCGATATCTTTCTTCGCTTTCCCGCAATGCCTTTTCCGCCCGTTCATGACCCAATATCTCCTGATGCAGGGCTCTGTTGATGATACTGAAATCTTCTGTCCGCTGTCTGACGCGTTCTTCCAGTTCTTCATTGACTCTTCTGACGTTTTCTCTTTCCTTTTCCAGTTGCGTTTTCATGAAGAAATCACGTCGCGCGTAGAATTCAATGGCGTAGCAGGTCATCATTCCCACGAGATTGGCGCTGATAAAGAAAAAGTTATTATTAATAAAAACATTAACCGGTGTCGGATTCACCCAGATCGCAGTCATTTCATATAAAATGACTTGCAACCATCCGGCAACAGACGCCCAGACAAAAAACAGGCGAATCAGCGCGTAGCCCCACATAAAAACAAGCATCAAGCCTGCATAATAACCATAGCTTGCCGGAGGAGGCGCTATAGCGACCATGCAAATAATTCCGCCGCCCGCCAGCATAAATGCAAATGCCAGAACCGCTTGCATGTGTTTCTTAAAAACGTCAGAAAAGGATACAATCAGTACGCCGACCAGTCCCGGACCAATAACAATAAAACGAATAAACCAAATGTTAAACATTTGGTTCGGTATGAGCACGGCATCCAGAATGCCGAACGCTGCGTAAAGGACAGCTCCAAGAATTAAAAATATACGGATGTTGGAAAGTGATGAGTAATAATACTCATTCAAAAAAAGGTTTTCCAGATATGAATATTCATCGGAGAATTTGAGAGTTACCGGATGTAATTTCATATCAATACGATCTTTAAAAAAGATTAAAGTAGGGTTACTTTATTCAAAATAACCATATCGCTCTAAATATAATTGATTTTAGATTTTTAAAAAATTATCATAAATAGCCAAAAATAACAATATCCATAAAAACAAAAACAATAGGTCTTCCGGCTGCTTATAATACTTTACCGGCATAGATAACATTGCTTAAAATTAAATTTTGGTGAATTTTAATCTATTTTTTAAGAGAACGGAAATAATTTTCAATACGACGACGGTCAATTTTGCCGGCTGGTGTTCTTGCTATGGTGGAGACAATTTTGATCAGGCGTGGAACAGCATAGGGCTCCAGCATGTCCATCATCAGCTTTTTCAGGTGGGTTTCCGTCAGATCGCACGCAACAACTGCCGCAATAAGGCTTTCTCTTCCTCTATCTGCAGGAAGGGCCAGAATAAAAGCGTCGCTGACCGTAGGCAGTGTTTTTATTTTGTTTTGCACATCCAGTAAATCAACTCTTTTGCCGGCGACCTTGACGACGCCATCGGCTCTGCCCAGTAAAACAAA
>DJVN01000202.1 GCA_002441205.1 Syntrophaceae bacterium UBA6255
GGTTCTGGGATGACTGGATAGCTGATACCCTTTTTCTCGAAACAATTTCAGGCAGGTATCCGCTACAATATTATCATAAAGAATCCCCCTGTTTTCCTTTATCTCATGAAGAGCGGACTCAATTCCCAATGCCGGCCGATACGTGCGATCGGATGCCATGGATTCCACGACATCCGATACGGCAAGAATTCGGGCTTCCATGATAATCTCATCATTTTTCAGATTTAGGGGATAACCAGAGCCATTCATGCGCTCGTGATGCTGGTAAATGACTTGTGCCAATGGCCAGGCTGTTTCTATGTTTTTCAGCATTTCATAGCCATTCTGACAGTGTTCTTTAATCATGGAAAACTCAATATCGGTCAGCTTGGAGGGCTTTGCTAATATCTTTGCGGGGATTGTCAATTTTCCAATATCATGTATTGAACTCGCCATGTGTATTCCCTCTATTATTTCTTGATGTAATCCCATTTCTGCGGCAATGGCATAGGCAAGATTCGCGGTGCGAAGCTGATGACCTCTTTTATATGGATCTCTTCTCTCAATGGCCGAAACGACAGATTGCATCGTTGCTTTTAACAATTTTTGAAAGCTACCGATGGTATGCGTTAGCTCATTCTCCAGCCACTTGCACTTGTCTCTAACTTCTGCAGATTCTAATTCTCGTGATACCACCGGACAAAGACGAGACAGATTGTTTTTTATAATATAATCCCGGGCTCCCAGTCGCAGACATTCTTCAATAATTTTTTCATCGGAAATTTCAGATACAATAACGATGGGTGTATTAACTTTTGATTCCTTTAATAAGGCAATGGCGGAAGAGACACTGAATTGAGGCATTTTGTAATCGCAAAGTATGATATCCCACTGCTTATTTTGCAGAGCACGTCTCAGTGAGTCCTGGTTTTCAACCCGTTCGTGTACCGGGTTGTATCCACTCTTTTTTAGATGACGTGTTAAAAGAAACACATCATCCGGTGAATCATCAACCATCAAAACACGAAGCGATTGATCCTCCATCGAGTCGACCTCTAAGACCTGAACTTTTTGCATCATTAACTTAATTTTTAAATATGTCAAGTATTGAATAAGGGAACCTAAAAACATTATCATAAGAGTTTCCTGTTAATATTTGTTTGACTTTTATGAGGCGCCAAATTAAGTTTTATTGATTTTTTTTAAACTATCATTTTCTCCTGTCGATAAGGTTTTGATTTGAAGAAACGAATTGTTATTACAGGAATGGGTACATTAAACGCGATTGCCCATAATTTATCCGGTTTCACAAAAGCACTGCAAGGTGGTGTCTGCGGTATAGAGAAGATTGACCTTTTTGATACCGCCGGATTTCGCAGCCAGACGGGCGGCCAAATTAAAAATTTTGTCGCCCCAGATTATGTTCCTCGAGAAATTTCCGTTGAAAGAATGTCGCGCGCGGACAAGCTTGCGCTTGCCGCGACTGTTGAAGCCCTGCGTGATGCCGGTCTTTATCCGCTGCCGGAAGCCTTAAAAGAGAAAACCGGCGTGGCCATCGGCGGCGGCGCAGGCGGCCTTCTGGAAGGCGAAGAATTTTATAAAGATTATTTAAAGAACAATGGCAAAAACGCGAAGTTTTCCACCCTCTCTTCTTTATTTTGTGCCTCCTCAACAGACCGCATAGCCTCTGCTGTCGGTTTGACGGGACCCAAATCAACTTTCATGACAGCCTGTTCCGCAGGCGCTACGGCTATCGGCTATGCACGGGATCTAATCCTCAGCGGTCATGCCTCCCTGATGATTGCCGGTGGAGTTGAGCCCATGAGCCGTCTTACCTTTGCCGCTTTCAACGCTTTAAAATCCGTCGATCCCGAAACCTGCCGGCCCTTTGACAAAGACCGCGCCGGCTTATCACTGGGAGAAGCCTCGGCGATTATGGTTCTGGAATCGCTCGATTCCGCTTTGAGTAGAGGAGCAAATATTTACGGCGAAGTTTTAGGGTATGGCATCACCTGCGATTCCTTCCATATGACCGCTCCCGACGAACAGGCATCCGGAGCGATTCGTTCCATGCAGGCGGCGCTCAAAGACAGCGGCCTTTCCATAAAGGACATCGATTACATCAACGCGCACGGCACCGCGACGCCGGTTAATGATGTCACGGAAACAAAAGCCATCAAGGAAGTTTTCGGAAAACGCGCTTATTCCATTCCGGTAAGTTCCACCAAATCCATGCACGCGCACACGCTGGGGGCTTCCGGCGCGCTGGAAGGTATCGTTTCCGTGCTGGCGCTGTATGATGGTTTTGTTCCGCCAACCATTAATCATCGGGAAGCGGATCCTTTATGTGATTTGGATTACGTCACTTCCGGTTCGAGAAAAGCCGACTTGCGCGCTGTGCTTTCCAATTCTTTCGCCTTTGGAGGAAATAACACCACGTTGATTTTCGGCAGATATGCCGCAAGAGGTGCCGCCCATGAATAATAACCGGCCTATCGATAACACTCAATGCGTCGTTGTCACAGGAATCGGCATGGTAACGCCTCTGGGAATCGGCAGGGAGGATTTTGGACGAAGACTTTTTGCCGGTGAAACCGGAATCGCTGAAATCACGTCTTTTGACACCAGCGCACTGCCCTCACATCTGGGAGCGGAGATAAACAATTTCAACCCGCGTGATTTCATTTCCGTAAAAAACATGCGACGAATGGACAAGATATCTCTTATGACGGCAGCTTCAGCGCGCCTTGCGCTGGAAGACGCGGGATTTCAAATCACTGATGCAAACCGCGACCGCGTCGGCATGGTTCTGGGAACAGCTTTCGGCGCAACGGATATCACGGCGCAATTTCTGCAAACTCTTTTTTCAGGCGGACCTGCTGCCGTTAATCCGATACTGGTGCCCAATACTGTCATGAACGCCGCCGCCGGTCATACGTCCATTGAACTTGGTTTTCGCGGTGTCAATACCACCATAACGCATTATGCGGTTTCCGCCGAAAACGCGATTGCCTACGCGACGGCGGAAATCAGGCGCGGCACCGCCGATTTTGTTTTTGCCGGTGGAGCGGACATACTGTCTGAATTTTATTACAAAGCGCTGACAAAATTTAAAGCCCTCTCTCCTCAAAACAAAGATCAGGAAGCCTGCCATCCATTCGATAAGAAACGAAACGGATTGATCGTGGGAGAAGGCTGTGGAATCATTTGTCTGGAAAGTTTGCAATCGGCGATAGACAGGGGAAGAAAGCCCTATTGCGAAATCACAGGTGCAGGCATGGGCGCATCGCCGGCCAAACCGAACCAGTGGCCGCAAAATGCCAGCGGAATAAAAAAGACGTTCGACCGTGCGCTCAAAAACGCAAGCACTTCCATAGACAATATTCAGGCCATCTTTGCCGCAGGCAACGGCGATACAACTCTCGATGCCGTGGAAGCCGAAGCCTACGCTGA
>DJVN01000240.1 GCA_002441205.1 Syntrophaceae bacterium UBA6255
TTTTACTATAAAGACGCGTTAATGATTGATTATGAAAAAGAACTTAATCCGGAACAGTATCGCGTTGTCATGGAAGAGGGCGGCCCTCTGCTGGTGCTTGCCGGAGCGGGAAGCGGAAAAACTCGGACGTTGACCTATCGTGTAGCACGTCTTCTGGAGACCGGAGTCAGGCAGGAAAATATACTGCTGGCCACTTTCACCAATAAAGCTTCTCATTCCATGCTTAACCGCGTGGAGAGTTTGATTCATGCCGATACAAAAAGAATCATGGGCGGCACTTTTCACCATGTTGCCCATCTCGTTTTAAGAAAACACGCTCATTATCTCGGTTATAAAACCAATTTTTCGATTGTGGACAGTGAAGATTCCCGTCAGATTATTTCTTCCTGTATGAGCGAGCTGAAAATTGATCCGAAACTCAGTAAATTTCCCAAGAGCAATGTCATCGGAGAGATCATCAGCCTTTCAGTCAACACGCAAAGCACACTCGAGGACATTCTGGAATCCAGATATCCGTTTTTTCTTCATCTCATGAATGAAATTACACAGCTGGCCGCTCTTTATGAACAAAAAAAGAAGGAACTGGCGGTAATGGATTTCGATGATTTATTAAATAATTGCCGGACACTTTTAAAGGAAAATCCTGATGTTTTAAAAACTCTTTCCAGCAGGTTTGAGCATGTTCTGGTGGACGAATATCAGGACACCAATATCATTCAAGCCGATCTGGTTGATTTGCTGGCTTCAGCACACCGAAATTTGATGGTGGTGGGAGACGATTCGCAAAGCATCTATTCTTTCCGGGGTGCGAATTTCAACAACATCATTAATTTTCCCAATCGTTATCCGGACTGTAAAATATTCAAACTGGAGACCAATTACCGCAGTACACCGGAGATATTGCATCTGGCTAATCTGAGCATAACGAATAACGAAAAACAATTTCCTAAGGAATTAAAAGCAGTGCGTGATAATGGCATGCGGCCGGTAATGGTTTCCGCTCAGAATGTTGTGAAACAGGCAGATTTTGTGGCGCAGAGAGTTACGGAATTGATTCGGTCGGGAGTGCCGCTGAAAGAAATAGCCGTTCTTTACCGCGCGCATTATCATTCCATGGAGATGCAGATGGAATTTGTCCGGCGGGATATTCCATTTGATATGCGTTCCGGCATCCGTTTTTTTGAGCAGGCCCATATTAAAGATGTAACTTGCTATATGAGAATTCTGGTCAATCCCCGCGATGAACTGGCCTGGCGGCGTCTGTTGATTATGTATCCCAAAGTCGGGAAGGCGACATTCAATAAAATCTGGCAATATTTAAAAAAGAAAGAAAATCCTCTGGATGCTGTTTTGACGGACGAATTTATAAAGGTTATGTCCAAGACAGCGAAGCCGGGACTCGAAGAATGCCGCAAAACGATCAGTCAGCTTCTGGAAGTTCCGGAAACTGAGCGTATTCCGGAAAAGGTGATAGATGTTTTGTTAAACAGAGGCGGATATCGCATTTATTTACAGGACAATTATTCCGATGCTACATCACGGGAAGAAGATTTGATTCAACTGGGAATTTTTTCAGCCCAGTTTCTGCAGATGGAAGATTTTCTAAATGAACTGGCCTTGCTCACCAATATGGCCAAAGAAGAAAACATCGGCGAAGAAGAGGACGAGGACAAGATTGCGTTAAGCACAATTCATCAGGCCAAAGGGCTGGAGTGGTCTTATGTGTTCTTAATCTGGTGCGCCGATGGCATGATTCCGCTACAGCGGGCGCTGAAAGAAGAAGGCGGCGAAGAAGAAGAAAGACGACTCTTTTATGTGGCAGTGACCAGAGCCAAAGATCAGCTTTATTTGTGTTATCCGGCGCTTGATTATACAAGGTCTTCCGGTGTGTTAAATCTCGCGCCGTCCCGTTTCATTCGCGAAATTGCTCCTCTTTCGGAATATGACGCCGATCGTCCATTTGAGCAATGGATGATTTACGATGATTATTAAACAGACTTCAATTTTACAGGCAAAAGCAATTAAAAATAAACAAATCACAAAGGAGACCATAGAATGTTTAAATATCGTTTAATGATTATTTTATTTTTTCTTATTACAGCTTCATTATCGTGGGCTGAGCAAAAGTCTGATAATACGAATAAATGGCTGGACACGTCTCTGCAATTTACAAGATTAGACAAGACTTTCATGAGCGAAGGAGATAAATTAAAAGCATGGCTTTATCTGCCGACCGGCATATCAAATCCTCCCGTAGTTGTGATGGCTCATGGATTCGGCGGTCAACGCTGGCAGCGTCTGCCGGCCTATGCCGAAAGATTCGCCCAATTGGGTATGGCAGTATTTGTTTTTGATTACCGCGGTTTTAACGACAGCGAAGGCGAACCTCGCAATTACATAAATCCGAAACGTCATTTGCAGGATTGGGATGCGGCCATTGCTTATGTAAAGACTCTGGACGATGTCGATTCAAAACGTATGGCCTTGTGGGGCACATCGTTCAGCGGGGGACATGTTATTGTTGAGGCGGCAAAGTATCCCGAGATATCGGCGGTGGTNNTGTTTGCACTGAAAGGAACATACCATGGTATTGCCGATATATTCGCTTCTATCTTTACGAATCATCGGCATAATGTTCGTATTGCCGGCAGACCCGGTGAAGCATTTTCGATGATGAGCCGGCCTGATTCAATAGAGGGGCTGCTTAAGCTGATTGGAATAGATGAAAAAGAATTTGAAAAATATAACTTCTGCCCCGGTAATATTGTTATTACCCTGACGTTCTACAGACCGATCAGCTATGCGGACGAGGTGGCTTGCCCAGCCCTAATTATAGGGGCGGAAAATGACACGTTGTTTCCTTCGACAGGACCGAAGAAGGCGGCAGGCAGGATGAAGAAAGCCACCTATATTAGTATGCCCATGAACCACTTTGAACCATATGTCGGTGAACC
>DJVN01000174.1 GCA_002441205.1 Syntrophaceae bacterium UBA6255
TCAACCAATCCGTGACCGCTCCAGTTAAAGAGGATGGTTTTCTCCTTGCCTTCTTCTTTGGCGCGCATAGCTTCATCCACAACCGCCGCCAGCACGTGATTGGTTTCCGGAGCGGGAATAAAACCTTCTGAACGCGCCCATTTGACACCGGCATCGAAGGTCTTTAATTGATCGTAAGCTCTGGGTTCAACCAGATTTTCCTTGACCAGATGACTGACAATCGGCGCCATGCCATGATAGCGTAATCCGCCGGCATGAATCGGCGCCGGGACATAATCGTGACCCAGCGTGTGCATGGGAAGCAGCGGTGTGGTTTTTGCCAGATCGCCAAAGTCATAAGCAAATGGTCCTTTGGTCATCGTGGGACAGGACGAGGGTTCCGCTCCGACTATTTTCACCTGTTTGCCGTGAATTTTGTCGCGGACAAAAGGCAGGGCTAACCCGGCAAAATTACTGCCGCCGCCGCAACAACCCATAACAACATCAGGATATACATTGATTTTCTTTAATTGCTTTTGTGCCTCCAAACCATTTACCGTTTGATAGAGAAGAACATGATTTAAAACACTGCCCAAAGCGTAATGACACTTCTTTTTACTGGTGACTGCGTCTTCGATGGCTTCGCTGATGGCGATACCCAGCGAACCCGGGGAGTCGGGATATTTGGCCAGAAAATCTCTGCCGGATTGTGTCAAGGTGCTTGGGCTGGCGATGCATTCCGCGCCCCAGGTATTCATCATCAAGCGCCGATATGGTTTTTGCTCATAACTAATCTTGACCATGTAAACGCGACACTCCAGGCCGAACATTTGACACGCCATGGACAAGGCGCTGCCCCACTGACCGGCGCCGGTTTCCGTCGTGATGCGTTCCGTTCCCGCTACTTTGTTGAAATAAGCCATGGGAATGGCCGCATTGGGTTTGTGTGAACCTGCCGGGCTGAAACCTTCATGCTTGTAATAAATTTTCACCGGACAACCGAGCAGTTTTTCGAAATTGTAGGCGCGATACAGAGCGGACGGACGCCACAGCAAATATTTTTGCAGAACTTCATCTGGAATTGTTATCCAGCGCTTATTGGAAGCTTCGTGTTCAATAATGTTCATCGGGAAAATCGCCGCTAAATCCTGGGGTGTCACCGGCTGACCGGTACCCGGATGGAGAGGCGGTTTCATCGGTGTGGGCAAATCCGCTACGATGTTGTACCATTTTTTCGGTATTTCGCGGTCCTGCAGTACTACTTTTACCTGTTCCATATTGTTTCTCCTTAAAATTAAAGTATTTTCTCCTCAAAAAACAACGCCATGGGATTGCATTCCCATGGCGTTGCGTGTCTAAAAAGTCATGGGAAGGAGCCTCCCTGCCCATGCTCTTTTATATGAGCTTATGGGCAGTTATTAAAAATCTGCCACCACCAGTGATTTTTGGAAACAAATTTTAACATTTAAATCCTGCTTTTTCCCAAAGTGTNNGGAATTCGTAGCACAGCCGATAAATCACTGTCAAGATGAAAAATTAGCCTGTTTTAGACATGATTTCTCAATTGAAGCTCGCTCGGATGCGGATTCAGGTAGGTCTGTTCTTTGAGATAAGGCTCCCCATGCTTGCGGACGTAATGGCTGATTAATGTCACTGGAACGACCAGGGGAATGTATCCATTACGGTAATTGGTAATTAATTCCAGCAATTCTTTTTTTTCATCAGGAGACAATTGCTCTTTGAAATATCCCATCATATGCTGAAGAACATTGACATGTTTGGCTGGAGTTGCCTTGATTTTCAGAGCCTCCAAAAGCAACTCCTGGTATTGTGTTAGCATATCTCTGAGAGTAAAGTTCTTTTGCGCCGCCACCAGCTTTCCCATCATTTGATAATGTTTGGTGCTGTGCGCGAGAATTAATAATTTATGTTTTGTGTGAAAATCTATCAGGCTCTTTTTAAAATTCTTCGTGCTTAATGTTTCGCGCCATCTTTTTAAGGCGAAGATTCTTTCAATAAAATTTTCCCGCAGACCGGGATCGTGCAGGCGGCCTTCATCCTCCACGGGTAGCAGTGGAAAATGTTCCATAAATATTTTGGCAAAGATGCCCACGCCGTTTTTTACGGGCATCGATTTCTCGCCGTAAATTTTGACACGTTCCATTCCGCTGCTGGGCGAATCGCTTTTGAAAATGAAACCACAGAGGCTTTCCTCTTCCAGTTCGGCAACCCGTTTTTTGGCCCAACGAACCATTTGTTCCGTCAGATCTTCCCGTGTGGCCGTGACGATCAGACGCGAGGATTCCGGCGTTCCTTCCAGTCGCATGGAGGGTCTGGGAATACTCAAACCGCATTCGACTTCCGGACAAACCGGAACATAGTCCACATATTTTCCAAGCGTATCGGTTAAAAATTTGTCCAGTTTGTGTCCGCCGTCATAGCGGACGTTATTGCCCAGCAAGCATGAACTGATGCCCAATCTGATTTTTTCCATTTCAGCACCCCCGAATTAATCCATCCATATCATTTTTCGGTGAAATCTTCTAAAAAATTATGTGGGTTTACATACGAACAGACGGAAGATATTGATTGATTTTTGCTGTGATAATTAGTTAAATTTTACAAAAGCCTTATGTTATTGGAGTAAAAATTATAAACAATGAAAAAACTCGCCTATTTTGACACATCGCATGAGATGCCGCTGGAAATTATCATGGCCGCCGGATTTACCCCGTATAAAATTCTGGGGGATGTCCACCAATCCAATGACCCGGCGGATAAATATTTATCCAGTTTTTTCTGCCCTGCCGCAAGAAGCTGGCTCACCGAGGCTCTGGCTCACGCGAAAGATTGGGCCGGAATTATTTTCGCGCAGGGCTGCAACAATACCAACAGGCATTACGATATATGGAAAGTTCATGTGGACACGCCTTTCCTGCACTGGTTCGGCGCTCCCCTGCTGGACAGCGACGCCGCCAAAAAATATTACAGGGTTGAATTGCAAAGGCTGATTGATCACCTTGAAAATCAATTTGGTATAAAAATTACGTCAGAAAAAATCAGGGAGGCGATCGGCAAATCCAATGAGATAAAGAAAAAACTGCAACAACTCTCCGCGTTAAGATCGATCAAAGATGTTTCCAACCGCGATTATCTGGCCGCGGCGATAAAATGTTTAACCAGCCCAGTGAATGAAATTGCCGCATGGCTCGACTCTGAAATAAAGGCATGGAATTCAAAGCCTGCGTTTCCATCCGGCAAAAAGAGATTTCTTTTAACCGGCAGCGACATTACATACGTGGAGTGGATGGACACGCTCGACGATTGCGGAATACGGATCGTCCGTGATGATCTTTCCGTAGGAGAGAGAT
>DJVN01000258.1 GCA_002441205.1 Syntrophaceae bacterium UBA6255
GGCGTTTCAAGGCCAGGCCCGAAAGAAGAATTTCATAATCAAAAATCAGTACCGGCGGTTCACCTTTTTTGATGGTTTGGAAATAATTATTCCCGCGTTTGCGGAGAATATCCATAAAAAGAATCGACCTCTGCACCGAATCGAGGAGGTAGTCATACATATCCCTGAACAGGGGGTTGAAATTAAAATTTGTGAGGTAATTGTTTTCCTGGCTCATCGTTTACTCCATTCTGTGGCATAAAAGCGCTGCCACGGCGCACGAAAGAATTCGCGCATTGGCCGGATCGGAACGCGACGTGAGGATAATCGGCACTTTTGATCCGACAACAATACCGGCTAATTGGGCGCCGGCAAGGTATTCCAGGTCTTTGACCAGAATATTTCCCGAGACAAGATCGGGCGCCAGCAGGATGTCCACATCGCCGGCCACGTCGCTTTTGATTCCCTTGACTTTGGCAGACTCGGATGAAATGGCATTATCGAAGGCCAGCGGCCCGTCCACCAATGCGCCGGTAATTTGTCCGCGTTCGGCCATTTTGGCCAGACACGCCGCGTCGATGGTAGAGGGAATGGACGGATTGATGAGTTCCACAGCCGACAACGCAGCAACCTTGGGTTGTTCTATACCCAGCAGCATGCACATATCCACTGCATTTTGAATAATGTGCATTTTGGTGGAAAGGTCGGGCGTGATATTGATCGCGGCATCCGTGATGTACAGCAATTTCGGATAGGTTTTTAAATCGGCCAGAAATACATGGGAGATTCTTTTTTTTCCTTGCAGGTGATGAACGAGAACGGGATGGAGAAATTGATCGGTATGGATGTGACCTTTCATCAACGCCCGGACTTTGCCTTTTTCAATCAGTTCGACGCCTGACTCGGCCATGGTATCGTCATCGCAGGCATGGATGACGCGAAAATTGTTTTTGCATTTGATGTCACCCAGTAACTTGGCAATGACATCTTTATCGCCGATTAACGTGGGTTCGATCAGCCCTTCGGCCGCAGCCTCGCAGGCGCCTTCCAGAACATGCCGCTCATCAGCGTCAATGACAGCCGTCGGCACGGCTTTCAATCCATGAACCTCACGGCGTAATTCGTCAAAATTAGTAAACTCCATTTTCATGATTATTTTCCCTTATCTGATTTGAAGAGGACTTCTCCGGCATGTCTGGCAATCATGATGTCCTCATTGGTTGGTATGACGCGCACACCGCAGGGACTGTGCTTTGCCGATATGACATCGGCATGAGTATCGTTGCTTACGGGATCAAGAATAAGGCCTAAATACTCAAGCCCGCGGCAGATCAGCCAGCGAATCGGCGCAGACCTCTCTCCAATGCCTCCGGTAAAGACCAGCGTGTCCAGGCCGCCCAGGACGGCGGATAGCGCCCCGATGTATTTTCGAACCGTGTAGCAATAAAACGTTATGGCCTGGCTCGCCTGCGGAGAGTTGTTGCGCTGATCAAGCAATGTTTTCATATCGGAGCTTATGCCCGACACGCCCATGAGGCCGGAATGATGATATAGTAAATCCTGGAGACGCCCGAGGTCGTAGCCTTTTTCATTCATGAGGTATAAAATGACTCCCGGATCAAGCTCGCCTGCGCGCGTGCCCATCATCAGACCGCCCAGAGGGGAAAATCCCATGGTCGTATCCTGAGGAGCACCGTCTTTAAGAGCGGTCATGCTCGATCCGCTTCCCAGATGGGCAATAATAACTTTCCCGTGAACAGACGCATCGAGGACGCCGGTAATATATTCATAGGAGAGGCCGTGAAATCCGTAACGGTGGATACCTTCCTTCCGTAAATGATAATCCAACGGTAGCAGCTTTCCCATGTCCGGCATTTGACAATGAAAGGTTGTGTCAAAGCAAACCACCTGGGGAAGTTGAGGATAGTGCTCACTGACGGCTTCAATACAAGCGAGCTCGCCCGGCAGATGGATCGGCGCCAAAGAAATGAGCGCATGAAGTTCTTTCATCAAAGCCGGGGTCATAATCTCCGGCGCCAAATGGCCGGGGCCGCCATGAGCCAGACGATGTCCAACCGCATCGGGGATTGGAAAATTATGTTTTTCGATAACCTGCTTGAAGATCAATTCGATCGCCCGATGGTTATCGGGTAATTGCACATTCGAGTCTGATAATCTATGTCCTGCGCCATCATTTAACCACAGCTCGCCGTCCGGTAATCCAATTCGTTCCGCCGCTCCTTGAGCAACCAATTCTTCATAGCTTCCCGACTTATACAGGGCAAACTTGATCGATGATGAACCGCAGTTGATGCAGAAAATAGATTTTGGCATCTATTACCTCTGAGCATGTTCACAAAACTATACTCGCTTTGTTTACTTTACGGCGCATAATTCTTGTTTTACCAGAAAAATCGAGCAGGGCATGGCTCTGATGATTTCATCATTACTTCCTCCGACCAGCATACGTTCCAGGCGGCTTTCTTGTTGGCTGCGGAGGATTAACAGGTCAATGTGTTCTTCTTTTGCCAGAGTCAGGACGATCTCGGAAGAATTGCCTTCCTTGACAAATTCCTTAATCGCCATGCCCTTCATATTTTCCACACTGATTATTTCATGCAATTGGGCTTTATACTTGGCCATCTCGTTTTTATGCTCTTGTTCAACGGAAACCATAGGTACGCTCCACCCCTCAAGCCATGTCGTATCCATCACATGAATGACGGAAAGTTCAGCCTTATATTTAGCGGCTAATGATATTCCCACTTTAATCGTATTGTCACAATATTGGGTCAGCCAACTGACAACAAGGATACGTTTGATAAAATCCATACCTCGCCTCCTTAAGAACTATTGCACGTTTAATATTGAATTTAAAAAAGCAGCTGCCTCAACCGGAATACATTACTTCTTCATTCCGGGAGACCGGTGTTTCCTTGTCTCATGAAGTATCTCATGAAGTAATTCGCAACCTTCTCGTATTTCTCATCGGTTGCCTTTTTAAAGTCATCGCGACCTTTTTTGTAAGCTGCAAGCCAATCATTAATTGCTTTTTTCTTGTCGTCAGGCAACCCGTGGGCTTTATCCATGAAATCGGCAAACATTTTTGCCGATTGATCCTGGATGGTGGAGAGCGCATTAAAGGTGTTGTCCAATACCGATTTGTTAAATTTAATCATCCCTTTTGTAATTTGTCGTTGATCCATTAGTCTTCCTCCATTTTAAGTGATAACCTGAATCTTGCACCATTTCGATTACTTTTCGTGCAAGAAATTTCTTGCACGGGATATTTCCAATGTAATATCATTATATTGGAAATGACATAAAAACATATGCCCCTCGAACCCTTGATTTTACTTGTGTCAGAACGTGTTTATCAAGCCCAAATCAGATGGGCATTTGAATGAGTGCATAAAATGGCAACACTCCCCAATCAGTAAAATAATCATATTTTGTGATCCCTGCTGTACCTTTACAGGTAAGCGTTTGCTTTATGTATGTTCGTCTGTTGAACTTTTGGTGCAAGATTCAGGAATAAGTTGTACAAAATATTTATTTTTTCATTTT
>DJVN01000106.1 GCA_002441205.1 Syntrophaceae bacterium UBA6255
GAATATACAGAAGGATTTATTCCTGATGTTATTTTGGTCGATTATTTTGACATTACCGCCAAGACAAGCGATGATGAGAGATCAGATGCCAATACGAAATGGCAACGAGGGAAACATCTTGCAGGGGTCAGAAGAGCTTTAGTCATTAATTGTAATCAAAGCAATCGAGATTCAATCGACAAAAAGAATATCGGCCAGAAAAATACAGGAGAAGATATTCGGAAGCTTGCACATGTTGACGCATTATTTGTATTGAATCAATTACCATCGGAAAAGAAAAGCGGCCGAATAAGAATTGATACTTTGGTGCACCGACATGATGAGGCGGCAGAAAAGGGGCAGGTCATAGTATTACAACAGTTAAAACTTGGTCAACCATTCCTAGATAGCGAATGGGATCGGCCAAAGAAAAAGGAGGATTAAAATGATTCCAAATAGCATTACGGTAACAAAAAGATTTGAATTTGAGTATGCACACATGTTGCCCGGATATGATGGAAAATGTAAAAACCTACATGGCCATCATGGAGTTTTAGAAGTCGAGATTGGTCAATTTTTAATTAACGGGGCTTACGAAGGAATGGTTATTGATTTTAGAGACCTTAAAAGAATCGTTGAGAAATATGTTATCGACAAATTGGATCACCATTACTTGAACGATTTTATTCCTATCCCAACCGCAGAAAACATGACTTTAAAGATTGTAGAAGAATTACAGATCCATTTCGGCAAAGCACTTAAGAGGGTGCGCGTATATGAAACGCCTGACTCTTATGCGGAATGGAGGGCATAATGAGGATACACAGTATCTTTAAAAGTATTAATGGTGAGGTCAATAAATATCATCAGGGCAGTATTTGTATCTTCATCCGTTTGGCCGGATGTTCGCTCCGGTGCAAATATTGCGACACGGTTCAAGCTCAGTCACCAGATAGCGGCAAAGAAATGAATATTGACGAAATTATAAATGAAGTAGTCAAATTCAAGAATTGTTACCGAGTTACCATAACGGGTGGCGAACCTTTATTACAGGAAGCAGAGTTGGAAGAGTTGGTCAATCGGTTATCAATGGAATACGACATTTCTATTGAAACCAATGGAGCACATCAAATCAAAAAGGTATGGCCGGTTAGTTGGGTGGTAGATTACAAATGTTCATCAAGCGGAATGAAGAAAAAAATGTTGCTAAAAAATTACCAACTAGTCGGGACTCATGATATAATAAAGTTTGTAATAGCAAATCGACAAGACTTTAAAGATGCGGTTGATCTGATAGACATAGGAACTTCTGTTGATCCAATATATGCTTTTTCGCCGATGTTCAAAGATGGCAAACCGACAATAAATATAAACGAGTTACTTAAATGGATTGAAGAGGAGGAAACATTAGAATATCTTAAAGTCGTTATCAATGTTCAGATTCATAAATTTCTAAATGTTGCATAAAAAGGAGGTATATAATGGAGGCTGTGGTTAATGAAAAGGCTATAATATACGGCGACGATTATGTTTACGCGCTGCGAGACCTTATGGTTTTTCATCTTCCTCACGTTAAATTTCAGCCAGCAGACCATGCAAGGGCAAATTTGATTGCACAGGTTGATCAATTCAATGAAGTTCTTTTTTTAGAAAAAGAAGCAGCCGCAACAAAAGAAGCAAAAAGAAAAATTACAACAGTACAAAGAAAGTTGGTTATTTTTAAAGAGGTTCTTGGATATTGTAAATCAAGAGAGATAATCCAAAATAAGTTATACAACTTTATTTTATCACTGGAAAAGCTTGGATTATTGCATGGGTTTGGCTTTTCCAATATATGGGGCGATAAAATAAAAGGTGACGCCGAGAGACAAAGTTTGCGGAAAATTGGTTAACAAATAACAATTTATGATATAATAAGAGAAAAAGAAGAAATCAAAACAATTAAAAAGGAGGAACAAAAAATGGCAGTAGAAGTTAATTTCAAAGATTTGAGAGCGGCGGTTGTCGATCTTAACAAGAGCGGTCTTATCAAAAAACTGATTGTTCTGGTTGGGATTGCAAAGGAAAAGATTTATGAGGATTTCATGGCGGCAATGGACAAGATCGAAGACGATCCCGAAACCAAAGAATTCCCCAAGGGCGCGGAAATAGCACTGGCTTATTTCAACAAAATGGTCGACGAAGAAAAGAAAGCCAAAGCGGAAACGGTTGAAAAAGCCAAACCTGCAAAGCCGGCGAAAGAAAAGAAAGACAAGCCCAAGAAAGAAAAGAAAGAAGCCGGACCCAGTCGGAAATTGAAGTTGTATACAGAATGGGCAAAATCGAAACAGAAGCTTACAGCGGAACAGCTTCACAAAACGCAGTCTGATCTGTCTTTGAATACCATCAAGGGATGGGTCAAGGGATGGGCAAACGGGAAGAGATTGCCCGCAGGAGCAAAAAAGTAACAATCACATCAATCGTAACAAATCTACTTTTTCAGGATACCGGTTATGTTGCCGGTATCCTGAAGCTTTAAAAAAGGGGTATAACAATGGTAAAAGACGAAGACACGCTAAATGCTCTACGATTGATATTAAAGTCCGTAGGAGAAGACGCCAACCGCGAAGGATTGCTCGAAACTCCGCAGAGAATACTCAAATCTTGGGATACTTTATACGGTGGCTATAAAGTTGACCCTGATTCAATACTTAAAACATTTGAGTCAGATGGATATAACGAAATCATTTTGCTAAAGGATATTGAACTCTATTCCACTTGTGAGCATCACATGTTGCCCTTTATAGGAAAAGCCCATGTCGCTTATATTCCAAACAAACGGGTTGTCGGTATATCGAAACTGGCACGTGTTGTAGAAATGTTCTCCCGCCGGATGCAAATTCAAGAAAGACTGACCGAACAGGTCGCCTCATTTATTCAAGAAAAACTCGAACCGAAAGCTGTCGCATGTATCATAGAAGCACAACATCTGTGTATGCTAATGAGAGGCGTCAATAAACAAAATAGTGTAATGACAACATCATCATTGAAGGGGGAATTTCTTCTTAATCAGAAAGCCAGGGAAGAATTAATGAACCTTATCCGATTATGAGAGGCGGATCATGAACAAATTAAAAAAGATTCTGTTATTGAGTGGCGGGTTTGATAGCCTGTTATTGTCTTACCAAACCAGATTTGTAATTACCGACTATATTTATTTACAATATGGGCAGAAATTCCTTCAGCAAGAAAAAGCGGTGTTGTTAGAATGGGTTCAGCATACAAAAAAGGCGATTCAATATTGTGAAATTCCAAAGCTCAAACAAATTGATGGCATGTTTTTCGGCAGGAATTTGCAGTTCATGTTGTTTCTGCGTGAAAAGTATCTGAACCAGAACATCGTTGTCTATTTTGGGAACAATGCTACAGATACTTATTCAGATAACTCTTTTGAGTATATGATGAGATTGGAAAAGATCATCAATGATAGCTATCCACGTATGGCAATGAGGATTATTTGTCCGCTTGCAAATCTTGCCAAAGACCAGATCGTAATGGATTATTACAGAACCCTTCTTTATACAAATTATGGAATAGAACCTTACTATTGTGACTCTGGAAAACCTGAACCCTGTGGCAAATGTCATAGTTGTATGGTTATGAAAGACATTCTTAAAAGGAGTGCCAAATTATGAAAAACAAAGTTTCGTTGATGTTGGATTCAGGAGCTTTCAGTGCCTGGAGCCAGGGAAAGCCGATTGATATTGATGCGTACATTCAATTCATTAAGGAAAATGAAAAGTATATTGATCATTACATTAATCTTGATGTAATCGGCGACGCAGAAAATACATACAAAAATCAGAAATACATTGAAAAGCATGGACTGAATCCCATTCCTGTTTTTCATCCCATGCGTGAAGATGATTCATGGCTCGCAAGATATATTAAAGAAGGATATGAATACATCGGTATGGGCGGCATGGCTGGTGGAACATTTAATACATCACAATTGCGACCCCGTTTGGATCATTTATTTTCTAAACTGATTTGTGCAAACGATGGTATGCCCAAAGTAAAGATTCATGGGTTCGGCATGACCTCTCTTGATCTTATGCTTCGGTTCCCGTGGTTCAGTGTTGACTCTACCAGTTGGGTTCAGACCGGGAGATTTGGAAATGTATATGTCCCGAAATACAAAAGAGGGCAATATGTCTACAATGAAAATTCATTAAAGGTTACCGTATCAACACAATCACCATCACAGAAAGATGATGGGCAACATTTCACAACATTCAGCCCGATGGAACAAAGACAAATCTTGGATTATTTTGACAGCAAGGGTTTCATCATGGGCAAATCTGAATACCATAAAGAGGATCGAAAGACCTACAAGCTTAAAGAAAATGAAAGATGGGCAAACAGCGTCGATGCTGATTCATGTCGTGATCTGATAGAAAACATAGGCAAGTATGTTCCGCCAGAAAAGCTTGCAACAAAAGATGTTGTGGAAGTTGTGATTGAGCCGGGCTTATCAAATGATTACAAGCTGCGCGATGAATTGAATATCATCTATTTCCTTGATCTTGAAGACTCGATGCCGAAATGGCCCTGGCCGTTTATAATCAAATCGAATAAAGGGTTTGCTTTCTGATGAAAATATACTTTGCTGGCGTAAGCGGTAAGCAAGGAGAAAAGTTTTTCATAAAAAAGAGAGCTTCAAGGCTTTACTCATACATTGACCTGATAGATAGCACCAGAGGCTTTGGTGCAGAAGATCGGATCAAAGAATTTATAAAAGCAAAAAGGAGAAAGAGATGAGTTGTAATGCAGGTGAAAACAATCCTAATTATAAAGGTGAAAGAGCTTGGAAATTAAAACAATGGAAATTAAAAATTAATGTAAGAGATAATTATATTTGTCAAAAATGCGGTAAAAAAGATTTAAAAGGTCATGATCTTCATACACATCATAAGAAGGATAAAAAACAATTTCCTGAATTAATGTATGATGAAGACAATGGAGAAACTCTTTGTATAAGTTGTCATATAAGTGGCCATCAAAAAGGAATTAAGAGATCTGAAGAAGCTGTTGAAAAAAATAGGAGATCCGATAAAAGTAAATCGCATACACAAGAAGCAAATTTAAAAAGAAGCGATACACTAAAACAACAATTTTTAAATGGGAGAATTAATGCGTTTGCAGGAAAACATCATTCACAAGAAACAAAAAACAAATGGAATAGAAAAGGAGAAAATAATCCTATGTATGGTATACATAGGTATGGAGAGAGTAATCCTAATTATGGTAAAAGAGGAAAGGATAGTCCTAATTATGGGAAACGACGTTCAGAAGAAACCAAACTAAAAATGTCAGAAGGTGCAAAAAAAGGATGGGAAAAAAGGAGGTAAAATGTGTAAAATGTGTAAAATTCACCTCGCTACTTGGTTGGAGGCTAACCAAGCTGTATCTCTGACAAAACAAAATGCAAAGCACAGACTGATGTCATATTATTTTTTACGAACACTCAAGAATGATCCGCAATATGTCAAGAGATATGTAGAAACAGGAATTGGCGACAAGAAATGAAAATATACTTTGCCGCATTCGGTAGTGACAGTATGGGTTGCTTAAAACATCTGAAGTCGCCAAATCTTCTGTTCTCGTTTTATGATCTGACTATTGGAACTTTTGGCTTTAGAAAAAAATCCTATGATATAATAAAAGAAATGAAGGGAGAAAGAAAATGCAAATCGAAAAAGAAAAACTAATCAATGTACTGACATCAATCAAGCCAGGCCTCTCAAAAAAGGACATTATAGATCAGGCAACGCATTTCATCTTTACAGGAAAGGAGATATTGACATACAACGATCGGATTTGCATCATTCATCCTTTCAAAACAGATTTTACCTGTTCGGTTCCATCGGAAGAATTATACAAGATTCTTTCGAGTATCAATGAAACAGAAATTGTTCTGTCTTTCAAAGACAATAACATTATCATCAAGGGAAAGAAGTTTGAAGCATCATTGGCAACCGATTCCGGAGACCAGATTCTGGAACGGGTCGATCTTTTATCATTTGCCAAAGCAGATAAAAAGAAACAAAAGCTTCCCGATGATTTCGTTGAAGCATTAACTCTTTGCATGTTTTCTGCATCAAAAGATGCAACCCGTCCTGCTATGACCGGTGTATTGATAGATGGCAAATATATTGCTTCTACCGATGGATTTAGAATCAGTGAATACAAAATGAAGGGAGAAGTTGATTCTGCCGAAGTAATATTGCCATCGTCGTCGGTTATGGAATTGGTTAAATTCGATCCGAAGTATCTTTATATTGACAAATCTTGGGCATACTTTATCAATAAAGATGACGTGATCTTTTGCTGTATGACCATTGCAGATGAATATCCAGACTATGCCAAATTTCTTAAAGGCTTTGATACAAAAGAAATTGTATTGCCAGAGAATACGAAACAGATCATTGAAACCGTTTCTGTTCTGGCAACCGGAAACTTTGATCTTGAAAAAGAAATTGATATAAA